>DASVQP010000003.1 GCA_036389135.1 Longimicrobium sp. | reverse complement strand
AGAGGTGTTGAGCGCGTGCGGATGAGCCCTCCGAGGTCGAATTGCGGCCGTGGTGAGCCCCTGCGCCACGCCGCGAAGCGCCACACCAGCGAAAACCTGGTGGTGCGGCTCAACCCAAACTCTGGTTTGCAGGATTTGGGTTCATCCCCCGGCGATCTGCGCCCGGCGAACCCAACGCTCTCACGCACTGACGCACTCACGCACCCCGTCTGTACCCGCCCTCCCTGGCCCGCAAACTGCTGTCTCCGCCCCGTTCGGCCTTGTCATCCCGGAGTCCCGGAGCATGCGCTTCACCAACTACTCCAAGTTCACGGGCCACCAGGCGGACGCGCTGAACCTGCAGGCGCTCCTGGACCGGCTCTCGGACTTCCTCCTGCAGAGCGGGTTCGCGGGGGGTGCGTACGAGCATCCGTACTGGGGCGAGTTCGGTGGCGACGAGGGCGACCGCTCCATGGACTCGCTCAAGGAGGCGCTCCTCCGCGCGCTGCTGGAGAGCGGCCAGCTCACCCCCGAGATGGTGGACGAGCTGAGCGGCCGCGGCGAGCCCAACGAGGAGGTCCGCCAGCAGATCGCCGAGCTGCTGGACCGCCTCATCGAGCGTCTCGTCGAAGAGGGGTACCTCAACGTCGGCGAGCAGCCGCAGATGCCCGGCGGCTACACGGAGATGGAGGGCGCCGGCAAGACCGACGACGCGCGCGAGGCCGCCCGCCAGGTGGAGTTCTCGCTGACGGGGAAGGGGATCGACTTCCTGGGCTACCGCACGCTCAAGGGGCTGCTGGGGGCGATGGGGAAGAGCTCGTTCGGCTCGCACGACACCCCGCACCTGGCTACCGGCGTGGAGGCCGAGGCCGCGAGCCGCCCCTACGAGTTCGGCGACACGCTCAACCTGGACATCCCCGCCACCCTCAAGAGCGCGCTGGGAAGGAAGGGGCTGGGCGACGACGGCACCATCGACCTGGACTACGGCGACCTGTACGTCAACCAGGCGGAGTACCGGTCCAGCTGCGCCACGGTGCTGATGCTGGACACCAGCCACAGCATGATCCTGTACGGGGAGGACCGCTTCACCCCGGCCAAGAAGGTGGCGCTCGCCCTCACGCACCTGATCCGCACCCAGTTCCCCGGCGACACGCTGCGGGTGGTCACCTTTGGCGACGAGGCCGAGGAGATCCCCATGGGCGAGCTGGCGCGCGCGCAGGTGGGGCCGTACCACACCAACACGGCGGCGGGGCTCAAGCTGGCGCGCCGGCTGCTGCTGGCCCAGAACAAGGACATGCGGCAGATCGTGATGATCACGGACGGGAAGCCGTCGGCCATCACGCTGCCGGGCGGGCGCGTCTACAAGAACTCGATGGGGCTGGACGCGCGCGTGCTGCGCGAGACGTTCCACGAGGTGGGAGCGTGCCGCAAGAGCGGGATCCTCATCAATACCTTCATGCTGGCGCGCGACCCGTACCTGGTGGCCTTCGTCAACAAGGTGAGCGAGATCGCGCGCGGCAAGGCGTACTTCACCAACACCATGACGCTGGGGCAGTACATCATGCGGGACTTCCTGCGCCGGAAGACCCGCAGGGCGGGGTAGCCTTTGGACGCGATCCGCGGCGCATCGGAGCTTCGGGTGCGGCAACGCTGGGTTGCCGCGCTCCTGCTGGGCGCGGCGGGGTACTTCATCAACATGAGCCCCATCTCCCTCTCGCCCGGCACCGAGCTGCTGCTGGGGGGGACGGCCGCGCTGGTGGCCACCGTCACGCTGGGCCCCGGTCCGGGGGCGCTGGCGGGGTTCGTGGCCGCGTCGCGCACCTTTTTCCTCTGGGGCCACCCGTACGCCTGGGCCATCTTCACCCTGGAAGCGCTGGTGGTGGGACTGCTCGTCACCCGCTACCGGCGCCGCCCGCTGGTGGCGGACTTCGTGTTCTGGGCGCTCCTGGGGCTCCCCCTGCTGTTCGTAACCTACGGGGGAATCATGGGGGTGGGGGGCGCCACGGCGGCGGTCATCTTCCTCAAGCAGCCGCTCAACGGGCTGATCAACGCCCTTGCCGCGGAAACGCTCCTGCTGATCCCCACCGTGCGCCGCGGGCTGCGGGTGCGTGGGGCCCCGTCGCTGCGCTCGGCGCTGGCGGTGGTGGTGGCGCTGGCGGGGATCGTCCCCACCCTCAGCTTCGGCGTGTGGAGCGGCCGGCGCGAGTGGGAACGCTCGCTGGAGCGCACCCGCGAGCGCCTCCTCCTTACCTCCGAAGCGCACGCCGCCCACCTGGGCGAGTACGTGCGGCTGCACACCGGCGTGGTGCGCACGGCGGCCGGCCTGGCCGAGCGGCCGGGCGGGTTGAGCACGGACGATGCAACCCGCGAGCTGCGGGAGGTGCACTCGCAGTTCCCCTCCTTTGCGGGGGTCTTCGCGGCCGACTCGCGGGGGCGGATGACGGCTTTCGCGGGCGGAATGAGCGGGGTGGGCACCGACTACAGCGACCGCGACTACTTCCGCCGCCTGCGCGCCACCCGCGCCACCGTCGTCTCCGAGGTGCTGCTGGGCCGCCGCACGCGCGCGCCGGTGGTGGTCATCGTGCACCCGGTGATGCTGGGCGACTCGCTGGCCGGCTTCGTGGGCGGCGCGCTGCAGCTCCGCAACATGCCCACCCCGGCCCCCACGCCACCCATGGGCGACCGGCTGCGGGTGGCCGACCGGCGCGGGCTGGTGCTCTACGACACGCACGCCCCCTACCGCGCCGGCGAGGCGCCGCGCTCCATGGGCGACTCGTCGTCGTTCGCGGCGATCACGGCGGTGGGCGCGCGCGGCACCACCACGTACCGCCGCGGCACGGCGCGGGTGCCCGCCTCGCGCGTGACTGCCCGGATGCTGGCCGGCGTGGCGCAGGTGCCCGGGCTGGACTGGCGCGTGTGGACGGAGGAGCCCTTCGCCGACATCCAGGCGTACGTGGCCGATTCCTACGTGCGCCTGCTGTCGCTGCTGATCGGCGTCACGCTGGCCTCGCTGGCGCTGAGCAACGCGCTGGCGAGGTACATGGCGCGCCCGCTCCTGCGCATCCGCGGCGCATCGGCGGCGCTGGGGTCGGGGGACCTGGAGGCACGCGTGGGGCCCCTATCCGAGGCCGCCCCCACCGAGATCGCCGCGCTGGGGCGCGACTTCGACCGCATGGCCAACGCGCTCAGCCGCCGCGCAGAGGAGCTGGAGCTGCTGGGGGAGATCGCGCGCTCCCTGGCATCCACGCTGGACCCGGCCGAGGTGCTGCGCCGCGTGACCGATGCCGCCGCCCGCCTGGTGGACCCCGACGGCTGCGGCATCGTCCTGCTGCAGCCCGGCGGCGAGTCGCTCAAGATGGACGACTCCGCGCTGGGGCTGATGGCGGGCTCGGCCGGCACGGAGCTCCCCGTGCAGGGCTCACTCACGGGGTGGGTGGTGACGACGGGCGAGCCCGCGTTGGTGCTGGACGTGCACGACGACGCGCGCGTCCTGCACTCCCACGCCGACCTGAGCGCGACCGGCTCGGTGATCTGCGCGCCGCTGGTGGGGCGCTCGGGACCGCTGGGCGCGCTCAGCGCCGTGCGCGGCCGCGACGGCCGGCAGCCCTTTTCGCTTAGCGACCTGCGCCTCCTGGAGCGCCTCGCCCGCCACGCCGCCGTCGCGGTGGAGAACGCGCAGCTCCTGGAGGCGGCCCAGGAGGCCAGCCGCGCCAAGAGCGACTTCATCGCCACCATGAGCCACGAGCTGCGCACCCCGCTCAACGCCGTGCTGGGGCACCTGGAGCTGCTGGAGCTGGAGATCCACGGCCCGCTCACCCCGCAGCAGCGCGAGGCGCTGGGCCGCATCGACACGGCCTCGCGCCACCTGCGCGGCCTCATCGAAGAGGTCCTCTCCTTCGCCCGCCTGGAGGCCGGCCGCGCCGAGGCGCGCATCGAGGAGACGGACGTGTGCGGGCTGGCGACGGAGGTGGCATCGGTCATCGAGCCGCTGGCCACGCGCAAAGGATTGGAGCTGGAGGTTCTCACCTGCGACCCCCCCGCGCGCATCCCCACCGATCCGGACAAGGTGCGGCAGATCCTGATCAACCTGGCCGGCAACGCGGTGAAGTTCACCGAAATGGGAGGCGTCCGCATCTCCGTGGAAGCGCGCCCAGACGGCGTCGCCCTCGCCGTCTCCGACACCGGCCCCGGGATCCGCCCCGAGGAGCGCGAGCGCCTCTTTCGCCCCTTTGAGCAGCTCCAGAGCGGCTTCTCGCGCCCGCACGGCGGCACGGGGCTGGGCCTCTACCTCTCCGGCCAGTACGCCGAGCTCCTCGGCGGCCGCATCGACGTGGCCAGCGAGCCGGGGAGCGGCAGCACGTTCACGCTGGTCCTGCCGCTGACCCCGCCGGAGTCGGCGGAGCATGGGGAGCATGGGGAGGCGTAGGGGCCCTCACCCCCGGCTCGTTACACTCGCCTGCCCCCTCTCCCAATAACAGGAGAGGGCTCCGCCCTCTGTTGTCGAGAGAGGGGGCTTGGGTGCGATTCGGCGGATTCCGTGGCCGCGCTGAGGCCCCCTCCCCCCGGCCCCCTCCCCCGCCTGCGGGAGCGCAGGGCGGGTGAGGGGGAAGACACGGGCGATCCCCGTATGGGTTCTGGACCCTTGCGTCTCAGCGCCCGACCCTTTCATCCTCCAGCGGTAAATCCCTGCCCGCCAACGGCGCATTCGAACCACATCATCTGTCATCTCTCACCGAGGGCGTTTCCACCTACCCATGTTCAAGAAAGTGCGTTTGAAAATCTTCCTTGGCAGCCGCTTGGGCGCGACGCTAACGCTTTTGAGTCTGACTGCATGCGACGCCCTGCCGTACCGCATTGTCCGGACTGAAGTGTTCGATGAGATGGTCCGGGAGCGTGCGAGCTGGCACCTGACTGCTCTGCGGGGTGACACCGCCCTGTGCCGGATTACCGTGCGGGCGACTCCCCCTGCAGAGCTCACGGCAGACGAGTCAGGACCTCCCTCGGGCGGCAACGTTGCGTCCTCCGATTCGGTTGATCCGGCTTCACCTGTGCGCGGATTTGTCGAAATGAGACCGCCCGGCCCGGACGAGTCTGAGATGACCGCCTGGCTTGTCGGAGCCAACGTGCGCGTACCACGGTCATGGCGTACGTGGCGAATCGAAGCGGAAGAATTTCAGGATTTCACGGTGTTGGAGCGTGTCGCTGTGGACGCGGCTGGCCATGGTACGTTAGAGAGAGCATTGGTGCGATTCACCGTGATGGATGGCAATGGCCGCGGGCTGTCAGTCGACGGTTCGCTAAGCTATCACTACGTTTTGATCGGAGATGGTTCTGGCTGGAAATCGGCGGGCTTCACTCCTACGCGGGTGGAACGAGTCGGGCGGTGGTAACAGCACGCGCCTGGGGAATGGTGCAGAGCGAGCAGTCCTCTTTTCAAGTTCAGACGGGCTGGAAGGGGTTATAGCTAGTACATGTCGTACACGGGCGTCAGGAGTACTGCTCCGGGCCAAAGCTTGTATCCAAGCTGCTAATTCTGAACGGCACGAAGGCCCCACTAGACTCGGCGCGGCGAAGGATCGCGCACCTGGCAGAGATCAATGCGTGCGCCCCTCCCCCAGGTTGTTTTGGGGGAGGGGCAGCGAGGAACGAGCGGGGAGGGGCCTGCGATGCCGGCCTTTCAGCCGTTGCCGGCCTTGTCGCCGCCGATCTCCTCCGGCCGCACGCCTTCGCGCACCTGGCGGGCGGTCTCGTCGAGCTGGGCCTGGAGCTCCTCGGTGTTGCGGCGGATGTCCTGGAGGTCGCCCGAGTTCTCCTGCACGCGGTCGCCGGCGGCGTGGAGGAGCTCGTTGGTCCGCTCCAGGCGCTCGGCGTTCTCGCGCAGGAGCTCGGCGGTGCGCGCCTGGGTCTCGGCGAGCTCTTCCTGGCGGTCGGCGGTGCGCACGTCGTCCTCGCGGCGCACGTGGTCGGCGCGGTGGACGGCGGGAAGATCGTGCACGCCCAGCCCTTCGGGGTAGCTCCCGGGGGGCGGGGCCTGTTCGGCGCCGTGCCGGTGAAGGTCGGCGTCGCCCCGGGCGTCGTCGGCGAGCTGCTGCGCGCGCTCCTCCGTGTCGCGCAGTTCCCGCTCGCTGAGCGGTCGCGGATCGTTCTCCATCGTGCACCCCCGTGGGTGTTGGTTTGCCGTCGCGCGGCGCGCGGCCGCGGGGACGGGCGGAGGTGCAAGGAGTTCGCCATTGACAACAGGGATGGGGGATGAGGGGATGGGGGATGGAACAGCGAGTGCCGTTCAACGTCATCCCCCGTCCCCCGTCCCCCGTCCCCCGTCCCCAATCCCCAATCCCCCATCCCCATCCCCATCCCCCATCCCCCATCCCCCACCCTCATCCCCGCAGTTCCTCCCCCGCGGCACGGACGTTGAATCACCCCGCCCACCATGCACTACGCCGACGACCACTTCCTCTTTCCGCTCGTGCGCGAGCCCCGCTCGCGCTGGGAGCGCGCCGGGCTCTCGCCGCGGCAGGAGCGGCGGGTGAGCCTCGCGCTCAACCTGCTCGTGCTCCTCTTCGTGGCGGGGTGGGCGTACACCATCGTGCTGCGCCTTTCCAACCCGCGCCCGGTCACCGACGGCGCCGACACCCCGGTGCTGGGCTCCGGCTCCGCCTTCGAAGACCCCAACGCGCCCCCCACCATCGCCGAGCGGCTGGGCCGCGGCGGGATCGCGCCCGCGCTTACGGCCGAGCTGCTGCGAAGATCCGCGCGCTCCTACGCGGCCACGCTCGACCCCAGCGTGCGCGGGTTCAGCGGGGCCGTGTACGCGCAGATCCTGGAGCCGGGGGAGCAGCCCGACCTTCCCGCCCCCCAGCCGGGCGCCGAGCCCACGCTGGGCAACGAGATCGCCGGGCGGCTGGGCGGCGGCATCTCCGGCGTGGTGCTGCGGGCGGGACGGCTGGCGGAGCCGGTGCCCAACCTGCAGGTCATCCGCATGGTCCCCATGTCCGTCAAGAAGGGCGGCAGCGTGGGCCGCTACAAGATCGGCAACTGGCCGTGCGAGGTGGGGCGCTGCCCCGCCAGCCCGATCTACCAGACCCCGAAAGGGATGATCGAGGTTACGCCGCAGAACAAGGAGATCTTCCTGAGCGAGCATATTCAGCTCAAGGACTTCATCACGAAGCTGCAGGAGAACGTCTGGCCCAAGTACGTGGTGGTGGACCCCAAGAACCTGGACAAGATCGAGCTGGTGGTGAAGGAGCTGGAGGCCATGGGGCACCCGGTGGACAACCTCTTCGCGGTGAGCGGCTTCCGCAGCCCGTGGTACAACGCCAGCGGGGGGAGCACCGCCGGGCGAGGGCAGCTCAGCCGCCACATGTGGGGCGACGCCATGGACATCGCGGTAGACAACGACCGCAACGGCATCATGGACGACCTGAACGGCGACGGGGCCATCAACCTCAAGGACGCCCGCATCATCGGCGTGGCCGTGGACCGGGTGGAGCAGAAGTACCCCAGCCTGGTGGGTGGGATGCACTACTACCCGCCCACGGGCGGGCACAAGGGGATGGTGCACATCGACACGCGCGGCAACCGCGCGCGCTGGTAGACCGTCTTGCACCCAATCACAATGCCGGAAGGAGCGCACCGTGGCCGACCCGCGCACTGAAGAATCCCGAGAGAACCGCCGGACGAGCGGTCCCAACGACCCCACGCCGGACCTGGCGGGGGTGCGCGACGACGACATGGAGCCGCACGCGGGGCTGCGCTACGTGGCGCGCCTCTTCAAGGTGCTGGCGCTGCTGATCCTCCTCCTGCTGATCGCGGAGGTGGTGCTCCAGCTCTGGCGCGCCGGCCTCAACTCCGTCCCCACGCTGCTGGTGAACGCCACGCAGATGATCGTGCTGGGCGCCCTCCTGTGGGGCGCCGGCGACCTGGCGCTGATGCTGATCGAGTCCAACCACGACCTGCGCGCCACGCGCATCCTGGTGGGGCGCCTCAACGGCAAGGTGCAGCGCCTGGAGGCGATGAGCTTCGGCCCGCCGCAGCCCCGCCCCGGCGGATCGCCCGCCCCGCGCCCCGGCGCCGTCGGCTCCACCGCCCCGCTCCCCGGAAACACGTCGCCCCGCGAAGGGCCCTCCGACGGGCAGTCCGGGTGAGCGAAAAGGAGGCGCGGAGAGTGATCTCCGCGCCTCCTCAGCTTTTGGAGTGGCGTTGACTCGGACCCTGGAATCATGTACTGTACTTCTGTACAGGTATAACCACAGGAGTCCACCATGGCCATCGAAACGACGTACACCCAGGCACGCGCCTCGTTCGCCGCTCTTTGCGATGCCGCCACCGAAGATCGCGAGACGGTGATCATCCACCGCCGCGGCACCGAGGACGTGGCGCTCGTGGCGGCGTCGGAGCTTCGCAGCCTTGAGGAGACGGCGTATCTGCTGCGCTCCCCTAAGAATGCGGAGCGCCTCCTGCGCGCCCTCATGCGCGCGCTGGAGCGCTCCGAGACACCGCAGACCGTGGACGCCCTGCGCACTGACATCGGCTTGGGCGACGGTGCGTAAGGAGCAACCGCAAGTAGGCCTGAAGCGCGAGGCGGTGTTCCACCCGGAATTCCGGGAGGATCTGCGTCACTTGGTTGAGACCGACCGCAAAGTTGCTCTGCGCGCGCTCGATCTTGTCGAGGCGATTCTCAGAGACCCGTTCAGCGGGATTGGCAAGCCCGAGCCGCTGAAGTATCTGGCTCCCGGTACGTGGTCTCGCAGGCTCACCGCAGAGCATCGGCTCGTCTATCTCGTTCAGCACGAGCGCATCGACTTCCTCCAGGCAAGACACCACTACTGAGCGGGTTGCGCATGCCCCCGGGAAGTCGTCGGGCTACCTGCGCACCACCTCCTCCAGCGCCTCGTCGATGCGGCGGAGGGCGTCGGGGTCCAGGCGGATGCCAGAGGCGGCGGCGTTGGTCTCCACCTGCTCCACGCGCGTGGCGCCGACGATGGCGCTCGCCACGTTCGGCTGGCGGAGCACCCAGGCCAGGGCGAGCTGCGCCAGGCTGATCCCCGCCTCCTCCGCGATGGGGCGGAGGCGCTCCACCGCTTCCAGCACGGGCGGCTGAAGGAGCGCGTCCATGAAGGAGTTGGACGACGGGTCGGCGCCGCGCGTGTTCTGGGGGAGCGGGGCACCGGGGCGGTACTTGCCCGTCAGCACGCCCTGCGCGAGCGGCGACCACACGATCTGCCCCACGCCGGCCTCCTCGGACGCGGGGATCACCTCGTCCTCGATGGTCCGCTCCAGCATGCTGTATTGCGGCTGATTGGAGATCAGGCGGTGCCATCCCATGCGCTCCTGCATCCCCACCGCGTCGCGAATCTCCTCGCCCGACCACTGGCTCACGCCCAGGTAGAGCACCTTGCCGGACTGCACCAGGTCCTCCAGCGCGCGCAGCGTCTCGTCGACGGGGACTTCCGGGTCGAAGCGGTGGCACTGGTAGAGGTCCACGTACTCCACGCCCAGGCGGCGCAGCGACGCGTGGCACTGCTCCGTCACGTGCTTGCGGCTCAGCCCGCGGTCGTTGGGACCCGGGCCCATGGGGAAGAACACCTTTGTGGCGATCACCAGGTCGGTGCGCGGCAGCTCGCGGATGACGCGGCCCAGCGACTCCTCCGCGGCGCCGGTGTGGTAGACGTTGGCGGTGTCAAAGAGGTTGATCCCCAACTCGTACGCGCGCAGGATGCAGGCGCGCGTCACGTCGTCGTCGACGGTCCTTCCGTAGGTGAGCCACGAGCCCAGCGAGATCTCGCTGACCCGCAGCCCGGAACGTCCCAGCGCGCGGTATTCCAAGTCGTTCTCCTGTCGATGCGCGGTCAGTCTTCCGCGCGGAAGTTGATGGGCACCTGCGCCTGCGCGCGCACCGGCTCGCCGCGGATTCTGCCCGGGGTGAAGCGCATCCGCTGCGCGACCGCGCGCGCGGCGTCGGCGAAGGCGGGGTGCACGTCGTTGACGATCTGGATCGACTCGGGCTCCACGTTGCCGTCCTGGCCGATGACGAACGAGACGATCACGTCGCCCGAGACCCCGGCATCGCGCAAAAAGGGCGGATAGCTGCGCCGGGCCGCGCGCTCCACGTCGCGGCGGTTGCGCAGCTCGGGGGTCTCGTCGAGGGAGCCGACGTCGTACACCGGCTCGCCCTCCGGCGGCGCGGGCTCCGTCGCGGGCGGCTGCTCCTCGAAGACGCCCGCGCTGTCGGTGAACGGCGGAATCGGTTCGGGTTCCGGCTGACCGAGCGTCGTCTGCTGCGTGTCCACCTGCACGCTGTCGGGCGCGACGCTGTCGGTGCGGGCGATGGTGGTGGAGTCGGATGCCGCGGGGGCCGGGTCGCCGCCCCCCATCCCGCCGACGCCGTACACGACGGCGCCGCCCACCAGCGCCAGCATTCCCCCGATGGCCGCCGCACGGCCGACTCGTGCGGGGCGCGGCGCGGGAGGCGGGCGCTCGGCCGGCAGCGGCGGCGGCGGGGCGGTGGGCATCACCACCGTCGGGGCCGCTACGGCGGTGGGGACGAAGGCGGGGCGGCGTGCTGGGGGCGCATCCCCGCCGTGCATCAGCGCCAGGAGGGCGTCGGCGTCGGCGGGGCGGGCGAGGGGGTCGGGGTGGAGGGCGTGCTCCAGCGCCGCGGCCATGGCGGGGTCCAGATTGGGGACCCGCTCGAGCGGCGGCACCAGCGGCACGTCCGCACCGGCGGCCATCCGCTCCAGGTCGGCCGCGGAGAAGGGCGGAGCTCCGGTGGCGGCGCGGTACATCGTGATCCCCAGCGAGAATACGTCGCTGGCGGGGGTCAGCGCCCCCTCGCCGCGGATCTGCTCGGGCGATGCGTAGGCCGGGGAGAGCGGCTGGCGCCCCATGCGCGTGAGGTGGGTGCGCGTCTCCGTGTCGTCCATCTCCATCTGCGCCACGCCGTAGTCCAGCAGCATGGCGTGCGTCGCGCGCCCGCTCACCAGGAAGACGTTGCCGGGCTTCACGTCGCGGTGCACCAGCCCCATGCGGTGCCCGGCCGCGAGCCCCTCCGCGGCCTGCCTGAAGACGGTCGCCGCCTCGTCGGGCGCCAGCACGGTGTCGCGGGCCAGGCGGCGCGACAGGTCCTCGCCCTCCAGCAGCTCCATCACCAGGAAGTCCAGCCCCAGTGTGGCATCGGTGCCGAAGTCGTACACCCCCACCACGTGCGGATGGCGGATGCGCGCTGCCGCCTGTGCCTCGCGCAGGAAGCGGGCGCGGGCGCGTCCCTCCGCGTCGTCCTCCACGGTCACGACCTTGACCGCGACCGCGCGATCCAGCCGCAGGTCGGTCGCCCGGAACACTGCGCCCATCCCGCCCCGGCCCACCACCGCGTCCACGCGGTAGCGCTCACCCAGGGTACGGCCGGCGAGAAGGACTTCGAATCCGGGCATGACGGCTCGGCTGAGGGAAATCGGCGGCAGGGAAGGTACGTGGGGAGGGTCCGCGCAAACAACCTGCCGCGGAGGTCGGGGCCCCCTCCCCCGGCCCCCTCCCCCGCCTGCGGGGGCGCAGGGCGGGTGAGGGGGAGAACTCCGCGTGTTGCACCGATGCCTCGTAGGGGCCGCGATTTATCGCGCCCGTGCCTGCCCCCGCACCGGCGCCCGCCGTCACGCGCCGAACCCCCGCCCCTTCGCACCAAACCCTGGTAGGGGCCGCCCCACGTGGCTGCCCGTGCCCGCCCCCGCGCCGCCCAATGCGCCGCGCACGGATGCACGCCAACCGCCCCTCCCCCAGGTAGTTATTGGGGGAGGGGCAGCGAGGTGACGAGCGGGGGATGGGGCTTACCGCCCCATCCAGTAGCTCGCCTTGATCACGAAGATGTTGTCCGGGTGCTGGCGGAAAACGGCCGTGGCGTCGCGGTCGAAGGCGAAGTCGCCGTAGCCGGCTGCGCCGCTGCGCTCCTGCTGCCACACGAAGAACAGCGTGGAGCCCGGGCGGTACTCCCAGCGCAGCACCGCGCTGCCGCGCAGCGAGCGGACGTTGAAGTCCGGATTGCCGAACGAGAAGTTCGCCGTGGCCGGGTCGCGGTCCGGGTCCAGCGTGTAGGAAGTCACACGGCCGTCCGCCATCACGGGCGTGAGCTGCGCCGCGTCGAACTCGTGCTTGTCCAGCTCGCGCGGGCGCACGAACTCCTTGAACGACTCGTAGTCGCCGGTGGCCACAAAGGGCTGCGCGAACAGTTCCAGCGTAAGGTCCGGGGTAAAGGTCCAGTTGAGGCGCGTGTTCAGCGAAAGCGTGCGCTGCTCGATCTCCGCGAAGACGGCGCGGCGACCAAAGAAGGCGGTGGCGCTCGGGTCATCGAAGCGGCGGACGAACTGCGCGGCGCTGTGGCTGGTGGTGAACGACGGGCCCAGCGTGATCTGCACGTTGCTGGCGGGCTTGAAGCGCGCGCTCCCCGACGCGTTGAACGAGCGCGAGCCTTCCTCGTTCCCGCTCCACGACGGGTTCAGCGAGAGGACCAGCGGCTTGCGGTTGTCGGTGCTCAGGTTGACGAAGCCGAACCAGTCCGTCGGGCGGCGCACGACGCCCGCGCCGCGCGTGACGCGGTCGTCGTAGACGCCCGGCCGGTACTGGAAGTAGCCGGCCCAGTTCCAATAGTTGAGGAACTGCCCGCCGACGTACGACGCCGCCTGCAGGTCGGTGCGGTCGCCGTCGAAGTTGTGCTGCTGCTGCCCGCCGCCGATCCAGGTGAGCCGGCGGTACCACGAGCCCGGCTTGGTCCACTGCCGCAGCAGGTTGGCGTTCATCCACACGTAGTCCGCGCGGTTCATGAAGGCCATGTCGTTGACCTCGAAGCCGGGGCTGCGGTAGTTGAGCCCCGTCTCCCACAGCCAGTTCCCCGTCTCCTTGGATGCGCGCGCGTAGCCGCCGAAGCCGCGCATCGCCGTGCCCCCGAGGTCGTACTCGTCGGAGAAGATCCCGTTGCCGCCGCTCACCCGGTCCGGCCGGTCGAAGTAGCGCGCGCTGGAGCGCTGCAGACGGCCGATGGCCAGCGAGTCCCCCTGCACGTTGGAGAGGGCGAAGTTCCCCATCAGCCGGTACTTCTGCCCCGCGGAGTACAGGTTCCAATCCGCCCCCACCGTCTCGGCGTGCGAGGGGATGCGGTCTCGCAGCGCATCGTCGCCCGTGCCGAAGCGGCGGATGACGGAGGTGCCGATCACGCCCCAGGTGTAGCGCCCGCCCCCCGTGGTGCGGCGCGCGCGGGCCAGCGCGTAGTTGGTGAACGGCTCCACCGCCACCTCGTCGCGCGTGCCGTCCGTCGCCTGCACCTGCGCCACCTCGCGCGCCGTCACCGCCTCCAGCGCGCCGAGCTGCCACCCGCCGCCCGTGCGCCCGGTGAGCTTGGCGGCGCCCAGCATGCGCGTGTTGCGCGGCACCTCGGTGAAGTCGAGCCCCCCGGGAAGCGCCCCCTGCGGCGCCCGCCCGATGCGCCGCGAGTAGAAGAGCGACATCCCCTCCACGTTGCTGCAGTTGAAGCAGTTGAGCCCGCCGAACGACAGAAGCCCGCTCCCTTCCACGAAGAAGGGGCGCTTCTCCTCGAAGTAGCTTTCAAAGGCGGAAAGGTTCACCACTGCGGGGTCCTGCTCCACCTGCCCGAAGTCCGGGTTGATGGTGGCGGAGAGGGTCAGGTTGGAGCCCAGCAGCATCCGCACGTCGCCGCCGATGCGCGAGTCGTAGGCGCTGGCGTCCTGAAAGGGGCTCCCCGGCTGCGTGGGGCGCACGTACGATGCGCGCGCCACGGCGTACGGCATCAACTCCACGCCGCGCGGCCGCTTGTCGATGCGCATCCCCTCCAGGTGCCCGAAGCGCGGCGGCCCGCCCGCCTCCTGCCGTCCCCAGAACGACCACATCGACATCTCGTTGAGCCGCTCCACGTAGCGCCAGATCTGCATCCCCCACGTCTGCTGCGCCTCGCGCGAGAAGCGGAGCTGCGCCCACGGGATGCGCAGCTCGGCCGTCCACCCGGCGGAGTCGACCCTGGTGGCCGCCTGCCAGATGGGGTCCCACGAAGGGTCGGCGTTCGAGGAGGCCTGTCCCGCGTCGTACTTCACGCCGGATGGGTTGATCTGGAAGACGGTGCGGCCGGTGTGGTCGTGAAAGGTGTCGAAGACGAGCTGGATGTAGTCGCCCTCCACGCTCTGGTCGCGGCGCGCGAGGCGGGTGCGCACCCCGGCCGCGCCCAGCGTGTCCCGCATCCGCGCGCCCACGTAGAGCGCCTCGTCGTCGAAGGCGAAGCGCACCTCGGTCCGCTGCGTGGCGGGCTCGCCCTCCTTCGGCTCCTGCTGCCGGAAGTCGCCGGCCATGGACGCCGTGCTCCAGATCCCTTCGTTGAGCACCCCGTCCAGCACGATCGCCTCCGCCCTGGGCGCGGCCTGCACGGAGGGCACCGGCTTGTCGTGCGCCGCCGCGGTGGTGTTGGACGCCTGCACGGCGTTCTGCGCCGCCGCCGGCGTGGCGAGCACGGCGGCCAGGGCGGCGATTCGGAGCGGGATCGAGGGTCGCATCGGAGGGTAGCGTTGGAGGTCGCGGGACTGCGGACCTACTTCTGATGCCGGGTGGCGCGGAATGGTTGGAAGCGAGGGGCCGGCCCGTTCCCGCGGGCCGGCCCCTCGCAACGCGCCGTCACTCGCGGATGACGGTGGCGTGCAGGAAGTACGGCTGCCTCGAGCTCAGCCTCAGCTCATAGGTGTACGTGCCCGGCTCCATGGGTTCCTCGCCCACGAAGTCCCTCGGCTGCTGGCGGACCACCGCTCCGTCGAGGAGCGCCTCGATGTAGGGGAAGATGTAGGCCCGATTGGCGGCGTGGTAGCGGGAGGTCTTCCCCGGCTCGAGGCTTCCAAACCGCTCCGACGTTCTCGGGGCCATCACTTTGATCGCTTCGAGCTTGTGGCCGGTGGAGTTTCTCACGCGGACCCTCACCGGGTCCGGGTCGAGGATCCCGCACGACGTGGCGAGCAGCAGGAGCGCGGCCGCGAAGGCTCTGCGCGGGAGCGAACGAGGTGATCCGATCATGTGTGCCTCCTCATTCTGGGGTGCAGCGTACTTCCGGGTACGAGCAAACGCGCGGGCTCGCCACGCCGTGACACCCCTATCGCACCGCCGCTCCCCGTTTCCTACTTCACCAGATGGAACCGCTCCTGCCGCCGCAGCACCCAGTGCCGCGCGCCGCCCTCGTCCAGCCGCGCTTCCTCCTCCAGCCCCATGCGCACGGGCTGGCCGTTCCACTCGGGCACCGGCGTGGTGGCCTGGAGCTCGATGCTGAACCAGCTGTTGGGGCGCAGCGGGACGTCACCGCGGCCGGGCACGCCCTCCTGGCGGTCCCACAGGCCGATCAGCGGGCCGGCGCCGTGGCCGTGCGCGCCGATGGGGTGCGTGTAGATGGTGCCGTCGATTCCCTCCGTGCGCATGCGGGCTCGGGCGGCCGCGAGCACCTGGTTGCCCGTGCGTCCGGGGCGCATCTCCTCCAGCAGGATGTCCTGCAGGCGGTTGCCGCGCGCGAGGGCGGCGCGCAGCCCGGCGGGGGCGTCCGTCTCGCCGTGGCGCAGGACGTAGCCCATGTGCTGCGTGTCCGTGTTCAGCCCCAGCGCCGTGATCCCGAAGTCGCAGTGCAGCACGTCTCCGCGGCGGATGACGGGGTTTGCGGAGTCGCCCATTTCCACTCCCGGGCGCTGCACGTCGACGCTGGGCTGGAACCAGGTGCCGAGCCCCAGGTCGTTCACCCGCTGCCGCATCCACCAGACCACGTCCTCCGTGCGCGTCTCGCCCGGCCGGATCACGCGCTCGGAAAAGGCGGTGGAGATGATGTCGTGCACCACGCGCTGCATCTCCACGTAGCGCGCGACCTGCTCGGGGAGGCGCTCCTCGATGAGCTGCAGCGGAAGCAGCTCGCGCCGCACCACCCGCTCGCGGAAGCGGGGCGGGAGCGCGCCCTGCAGCCCCTCCCACTCGCCCACCGTGAGCCCATCCGAAAACGCGTGCGTCGCCGACACGTTCACCGCGATGGTGCGCGGGTCGCACGCCTCCACCAGCGGTGCGAGGAGCTTCCACTGGTCGGGGCCGTACGGCTCGGCGGGGCGCCGGGTGGTGCCGGCGGTGCCCACGGGCGCATCGGGGTCGCGCACCACGCGGTACAGCCCGCCCTGCGTCGACCCTCCGATCGCCACCTTTTCGACACCACGCTCTCCGCCCCTGTCGCAGAAGACGTAGATGGTGCGCCGCCGCGCCGCCATCGTCGTCGGCGAGACGAGCGATGAGAAGACGGGATCTTCGTTGTACTCGCGCATCGGGACGATCCACATCGCCACGCCCTGCTCTCGCATCAGCCGCGGCAGCACGCGCTCCAGCCGAAGCCGGAGCCACTCCTGCCGCGTCGCCGCCTGCTCGCGCAGCGTACCGAAGGGGCGCTCCTGCGCGGCGGCGGGCGCGGCGGAGAGAAGGGTGAGGAGGAGTACGGTTCGGCGCATGGTCGGGGAGTTCGTGAGTGCGTGAGTGCTGAGATCCTGGTCATCACCCCCGTGCATTCACGCACTTCCATTGCCAGCCCTTGCGGTCCCCCCGCCAAAGGTGCAGCGTTGCGGGCCGCGCCTGGTGTCGGACGGACCACTCGATGAATGGTGGATCATGGGCAAGGTGGTGGAGTGCATCACGCCGGAGCTGAAGGCCTTCATCGAGGCGCAGCCGCTGTTCTTTGTCGCCACCGCTCCACTTGCCGGTGACGGGCACGTGAACCTGTCGCCCAAAGGGCTGGACTGCTTGCGCGTGCTCTCCCCCAGCCGGGTCGCATACCTGGACCTGATAGGGAGTGGCAACGAAACGGCGGCCCACCTGCACGAGAACGGCCGCATCACGTTCATGTTCTGCGCGTTTGCGGGTCCTCCGCGCATCCTGCGGCTGTACGGTACTGGCGAGGTGATTCTGCCTGACAGCGCTCAGTGGGCGGAGCAGTCGAGCGGGTTCCCTTCATACCCCGGCATCCGCCACATCGTCCGCGCGGAGGTTTCCCGGGTGCAGACGTCGTGCGGGTTCGCGGTTCCGCTCATGGAGTACAGCGCACAGCGTGAAACACTGTTGAAGTGGGCGGAGGAGAAAAGCGATGCGCTTCCCGCCTACCAGTGGGAAAAGAACACACGCAGCATCGACGGGCTTTCCGCGCCGGTCGCCGCCCACGTGTCGCGCACCCCCTGACGAGACTCTGTCATCCTGAGCGACGCGCTGCTCCGCCCTTTCCTCCGGTACGATCCATGGCGCGGAGCGAAGGATCTACTGCGCGTTCAGAGGGGCCGGGCGTGACCCGCGAGACCTGGCCCGGCTCTGGCTAGATTCTTCGGTCGCCGCAGCAGTTTGGTTGGGCTTCGCCGATTCTTGTGCGGGGCGGACTCCCTCAGAATGACATTATCGCGCATTCACGCACTCACGCACTCTCTTTCCCCACGCATGACCACCGAATTCACCACCGACGACGTTCCCTTCGAGTCCATCCCCCTCACCGGTGACGCGGGCGACGCCTTCGTGGCGATCGCGGCGCTGCTGGAGGCGGAGTACCTGGACGTGGACCCGGACACCGACTTCGCGGGCCAGGCGTTCGCGCTGGCGTCGCGGCTGGTGGCGCGCGCGCGCCGCGCCGAAGGAGCCCCCACCGACGCCGAGCTGCGCATGGCCGCGCTGGAACTGAGCGAAGCCGCCCACGCCGCGGCGGACCGGGCCGGCGTGGAGCTCCCCGAATCGCTGGAGCAGCTCTCCGAGGACCAGCTGCTCGACGCGGAGCAGCTGCTCCACGAAGCCGCGCTCGAAGAGCACACCCACGACGCTTACCTCGCGCTCGAGGGCGACACGGAAACCATCCTCCTGGTGGCGAGCCCGATCTCGACCGCGGCCGCGCACGTGTCGCTCATCGAGATCCTGTTCGACCGCGTGGAGGGGAGCATCCAGGGCGACCCGCTGGCCGAAGTGGAGCGTGCCGCCTCCATGTGGTGGTTCCGGCGCTGGCGCCCCGCCAAACCGGTGGAGGACGACGAGTTCTCGGCCGGCGTACGGGAGCAGGAGTGGTCGCTGGTGGACCACACCTCACTCGCCACCGGTCTCTCGCCTCTCGGGAAGATCGTGCAGGACGAGGAGGGGTTCGCCACGATCCCGCCCCGGCAGCGCCTGATGGGCCGCAGCCTACTCGAGTCGGTGACCGGGATGTGGCACGTGCGCGAGCGGACCGGCGACGAGGCGGTTTTCGTCTCGGTGGTGGACGGCAGCGAGTCCACGGTGATCGAGCACGGCGGGGTGGAGGAGGCGTACGGGCCCGGCGCGGTGGTGATCGGACGCCTGATCCCCTTCGCCGACGGGACGTGGCTGCGCTCGCCGGGCTCCATCCTGGTCCCCGTCCCACCGGCCGAGTGGACGCGCGCCCTGGCCGAAGCGGTCAAGGATTCCGTGGAGCTGGAGGTGCCGCCCGCGATCTTCCTGGAAGCGGTGCTCACGCGCACGATGACGCGCGAGGAGGTGCCGCGCTCCGTCCCGCCCGCCCGCAGCGCCTCCGAGGCCCGCGAGATCCTCGCTCGTCTGAACTCGATTTTCATCGAAGCCGGCATCGCCCGCGTCGTCGACCCGGCCACGCTCCCCCCGGAGCTGCGCGAGCAGATGCCCACCGAGTTCGTCTACCAGGCGCTGGACATCATCCTGGCCGACTGGATGCAGGCGTTGAGCGCCATGGCCCGCAAAGGCACCGGCGGCGGAAAGAGCAAGGCGAACCGCCGCAAGCGCCGGTAGGGGCAGCCCCGTATGGCTGCCCGTGCCCGCCACGTCTCCATCCCCCGCCAACCGCGACTGTCGTCGGGCTTGCCTCACGCAAGCGCCCAGAGACGCGGGAGAGAACTGCAACTGCATGGCTCACACAGAGACACAGAGCCACAGAGAGAACCGCAAAAAGTTTTCTCTGTGGCTTTCAGTTCCTTCTGTGGCCTCTGTGTGAGGCTTTACTCAGTTGTTCTCTCCCTGCGTCTCTGCGTGAGACTTCCGTTACGGCGTTGAAGATATCAGAACCACGTCGTGAACCCCGCGTACCACCGCGCCTCCCCGCCGTCTCCCGGCCAGACACGCTCGACCGAAACGGCGTCCTCAAAGAGGCTGAGGCCGATGCCGTGCGAGTAGCGCGTGCCATCGGTGGTGCGGCCGCCCAGGCGGAGGAGCGAGGGCCCCGCGTCTTCCGAAACCTCGGACCAGCCCGCGTCGCCTGAGAGGACCAGGGCCGGGCGCAGGGGCGGGAAGAGGAAGATCCCGCTGCGGAAGAGCGGCCGGTTGCCGTACGGCGGTAGGTGAAGGAGGAGCCGCGCCCGCGCCAGCGCCGCCGTCGAGCCCGCGAACTCGCGGTCGTCGTAGCCGCGCAGCCCCTCGCCGCCGCCGAAGCGGATGAGGAACTGCGGCGGCGCCTCGCCGGCGACGATCCCCGCGTCGCCGCGCGCGATGAGGGTGACGTAACGGCCCGGGCGGCGCGTGGCCACCGTGGCCGTCACCCGCTGCGTGGCGAAGTCGCCCACGCCGGCCTCGGCCCAGAGCGACGCCACCAGCGACGGGGTGATGCCGAACGCGCCGGCGCCGCGGGCGTAGCGCAGCTCGCCTTCCAGCGCCGTGTGCGTGCCGGGTTCTGAGGCGGCCACCGGGCCGAAGTTGCCGCCGCCGAGCAGCCCGCTCTCCGTGTTGCGCGTCACCGAGTCCTGCCGCTCCGCGCGGGCGCCGATGCGCGCCGTAAAGGGGCCGCGCCTCCGCGCCAGGAAGAGCTCGCCGCCGGCCGCGTCGTAGTAGTCGCGCCGGTCCGCGCCGCCGAACGCGGCGCCCAGCGCGTAGCCCAGCTCCCACTCGAATGCGGGGCGGAAGACGCGCGTATCGCGCAGCCGCCGGTACCCGGTGGCGGAGACCGTGTACTGCGGCGCGCCCGTGCGCGGCACCGGGTGGTAGCGGGCGGAGAGCTCGCCGCGCGCCGTCCCCTCCGCGAAGGCGAAGCCGCCGGTGCCGTACAGGCTCCAATCGCGCCGCAGCGGGTCGCGCGGCTCCAGGCGCGCGCCGGCGCCCAGGAAGAGCCCCTCCACCCGGTTGAAGCGAAACAAGTGGCTGGTCCGCTCCGGGCGGAAGCCGAGCCGCAGCGGGCCGGCTTCCGGATTCGGGGGGCGGATCGCCTCGCGCAGGTCCGCGAAGTCGCCGATGCGCAGCACGTCCTCGCCGCGCTGCGCGGGGTCGCGCCACCCGGCGAAGGCGGTCTCGCCGCGCGCCAGGTCGCGCACCAGCCGCGACCCCGGCGACTCCGCGCGCCACCCGGTGTTCAGCTCGAACCGCGAGAGAGAGGTCACCAGCCGCAGCGCCGAGGCCCCGCCCAGCACCGGCGAGCTCACCTGGATCTCGCGCCGCTGCCTCACCGGAAGCCAGTAGCTTCCGCCCACGAGCGCGTTCTCCAGCTCGAAGAAGAGCCCCGCCTCGGTAAGCGAGAGCCGCCCCTGCCGCTCGGTGAAGCCGAAGCGCGCGCGGGCGATGGCGGCGCGGTCCACGTCCAGGTAAAAGGTGCCGGCCAGCAGGCGCAGCCCGCCGCCGGGCGCCTCCGCGCGCGGGCGCACCGCCACGGCGACCAGCGTCGTGACCCCCTCCTGCGTCCGCACACGCACCGTGTCCTCCGCCGTGTAGCGGTAGAACTCCGGCCCGCGAAGCGAGAAGGGGTGCACCGCGCGCGTCATCGTGCTGCGCCGGTTGGCGTTGGGCGAAAGCTGGAGCGCGTCCACCGTGCTGCCGTACAGGTGCGGCACCACCCATGGCGCGTCCAGCCAGCTGCCGATGGTGTACGGCGTGGGGGCAAGCTGGCGGATGCGGTGCCCGCGGATGCGCTGCTCCAACCCCCCGTCGCGCCCCCAGCGCACCTCCCCCGCGAACTCGTCCACCGTCAGCGGAAGCTCGCCGCCCGCCGCCGAGTCCGCGCGGAGCGACAGGTACACGCTGGACTCCAGGTGCGCCCGGTAGTCGGCCAGCCCGGCGGGGACGATTCCCACGGTCATCCGCACCCGCTCCACGAGTTCGCGCGTGCCGGGGGAGTCGAAGGCGAGCGAGTCCTCCGCCGGACGCGCGGGCGCCGGCGCCGCTGCCGGCGCGCCGATGCGCACCGTGTCGCGCGGGGCGGGGAAGCGCAGGGTGTCGCGGGGGGGCTGCCCCGTGGGTACCTGCAACAGGAGCGCGGCGCCGATCGCCAGGAGGGTCATGGTAGGGGTGCACGGGTCGGGGCGCCCCGCCCGTCCGGCGGGGCCGCCACGCTTCGCAGGGGCAAGCGCCGCGCCAGGAACGGCTTAGATGCCGCCCATCACCTCGCGAAGCGCCTCCACCCCCCGCGCGGGGTGGTTGGTGATCACGCCGCTGACTCCCGCGCGCAGCAGCTCGCGCAGCCGCCCAGGATCGTCCACCGTCCACACCACCGCGTCCAGCCCAGCGCCTTGCAGCTCGGCCAGCGCGGCGGGCGTGGCGGCGGAGTGGTGGAGGCACACGCCGCGGACCCCCAGCCGCCGCACCGTCCTCCGCGCAACGTCGTCCCAGCGCTCGGTGAGGAGGAAGCGCGCGGCGTGCGGCGCCAGCTCTCCCACTCGGGCCACTACGTCCGGCAGAAAGGACGAAAAGAAGGTGCGATCGAGGACACCCGCCGCCTCGATGCCCGCGATCGACGCCGCCTCCGCACCCGGCGACTTGATCTCGACGTTGAGCCATGCGCCGCTTTCCGCCGCCCACGCCGCCGCCTGCTCCAGCCGCGGCACCGGCTCGCCCCGCGAGCGCGCCGCCGACACCTCCGCCCACGACATCGCCGACACCGCGCCCTCGCGGTCGGTGGTGCGGTCCAGCGTCGCGTCGTGGATCACCACGGGCGTGCCGTCGCCCCCCGGCTGTACGTCCAGCTCCACCCCGTCTGCCCCCTCCTCGCGGGCCAGGCGGAAGGCGAGCAGCGTGTTCTCCGGCGCGCGCGCGGGGGAGCCGCGGTGGCCCAGCACCAGGGGACGGTCGGGAAAGATCATCGTGCTCGAGTGCGGGGGACGGCCGGCAAGTGCTTGGCGTGGTGGCCGGAAGAAACGGGCCGCGGGCGAGGGCGTGAAAGCGGCCACGGATCGCTATCCGATACTCCGCGCGTTCCCAACGGCGCGCCGCCGCTACCCCACTCGCAGCGACCCACAGCCTTTCCCGCCACGCGGCACCTCCCACACCAGCCAACCCCGCCCCGGATGCGCCATCAGCTAAAGTGTACGGAGTGAACGACCCTGCATACCTTTGGTGAAGAGGCGGTGCGCGACCGTGCGCCGCACATCTTTCACCAGGGGAGCGCCGGATATGAAGACGAGGCAATGGTTCCTGGCCGGGTTGCTGGTGCTGGCGGCGTGCGGCGAGAGCGCGACCGGCCCCGCGCCCGATGCGAATCCGCTGCGCGAGGGCGGCGGCCTGATGGGCTCGGGCACCGTCACCCCCCCGCCGCCCCCGCCCCCCTCCGACGGAACGACGCAGTCTGCCGCGAGCGACACGACGGTGGTCTGAACAGCGATCTCACACAGAGACACAGAGCCACAGAGAGAACTGCACAAGGTGTTGTTTGTGGCTTTCAGTTCCTTCTGTGCTCTCCGTGTGAGGCTGTTGTTGTCAAACTTCGAGCGTAGCCGTACTCAGCACCTCCGCCAGCTCGCTGGAGAGCGCGTCGGCGGCCGCGCCGGGTGCCGTGGACATGGAGCGCAGCGCCGGGCCCACGGGCTCGGCGCGGCGCAGCGCGTTCAGAATCGCCTCGGCGGCGTTGCGCTGCTCCGGCTCCTTGCGCTGCAGCGCCACCGTCAGCGCCTGCCCCGCCGCGATGTTGGCCCGGTCGCGGTCGCCGATCCCCGCGGCGCCGTGGGCCAGGTTCACCAGCGCCTCCGCCACCTTTTCCGTGTCCTCGCTGGAGTCGATCAGCTGCCAGGTGTCCGCCCACGCCTCGTTGTAGGTGAAGCGGTCGCCCACCCCGCCCGCGGCGCGCGCCACGCTGGAAAGCGCCAGGAGGCGGTGCGGCCGGTCCTCCACGTGCACGGCCACCGCCCGGAAGACGCGCAACGCCGGCGCGAAGTACCCCTGCAGCATCCAGAAGAAGGCTACGTCGTGCGCCAGCGCCACCACCCGCGGGTGGCGCCGCCCGTACGCGCGGAACGCCTTGCGCGCGAACGAGGTCACCTCCTCCGCGTTGCCGTTGCGGATGGCGATGCAGCACAGGTCGTGGAGCGCCAGCGGCTTGATGTTCCACAGCCCGTGCCGGCGCGCCGCCCGCAGCGCCACCATCAGCTTGTCGCGCGCGCCCGCGTAGTCGCCGCGCTGGATGAGGAGGTTGGCCCACCCGCAGTACGCCATCCCGTACGACTTCCAATCGTCGTTTCGCCGCGCCAGGCCGATGGTGCGGCGGTACCACGTCTCCGCCCGCCGGTACTGCGCCGCGCGCCGCGAGAGGTAACCCACCCAGTACGCCGCCTCCGCGTCGTGCGGCGACACCACCGCGGCCGCTTCGCCAAAGGCCAGCGCCGTGCGCCGGTACCCCGTCGAGATCGCCCAGCGCGAGACGGCCAGGCAGGTCTCCGTCAGCTCGGCGGCGTGCGCCGGCTCGCCGTCCAGCAGCCGCGCGATCGCCAGGAGCGGCGACTGCACCGCCCGCGCCTCGGGCACGGAGGCCAGCTCGATGCGGCGCCGGTCCGCCGCCCCGGGGGCGAAGAGGAGCGGATGCTCCTCCGGCTCCGTGGCCGACCACAAATCTACGTCGCGAAGGGATTGCCACAGGAGCAGCCCGAGCGCGTTGCGCAGCTCGTCGACCACGGCGAAGCCGTCGAAAGGCTCGTCCGTGTAGCGCAGCCCCGGCGGCACCACCCAGCGCCGGGACGGGCGGCGTGAGCGCTTAGATCCGGCTTCCCCCATCGTATCTCCGCATCCGGTTGTGAATCATGCTTCGTCGTGAAACAAACGATATAGAGTGAGCCAGCGCCGCACAACTGAACGGAGTGAACAGGTCCGGACGCTGGCCGGATGCATGCGCGGGCGTGACCAGCGGGACTGTGAGGCCACCGTTCAGCCCATCGTCCACTTGTTTTAGAGGTTCTTGCTTGAGCAAACGAACGCATGCGGAGGGTCTGCGGGTGCCCGTTGGTGCACGCGCGGAGGCGTAAACGGCGCGCGCACTCCGCAGGGCACCGCCCTTGCAACCCCGCCCGCGTCGTTCTCGCCCATCCACCTCCACACGCACGCGGCGAATGCCCCACTCGAACACCCTCGGCCCCGCGGTGGGCGAACTGGAAGCCCGCCTCGGCGCAGACCGCCTGGAGCGCGACGCGCTGTTGGGGCCGTTCACCACCTTCAAGATCGGCGGCCCGGCGGACATGCTCTACCGCGCGCTGACCCCGGACGAGCTCGCCCGGGCCGTGCTTGCCGCGCGCGAGCTGGAGATCCCCTTCTTCCTGCTGGGGATGGGAGCCAACATCCTGATCGGCGACCGGGGCTTCCGCGGGCTGGTGATCAAGAACGAGGTTGAGCACGTCGAATTCCTGGACGACAACCGCGTCAAGGCGGGGGGCGGGGCCAAGGTGTACCACGACCTGATCCAGGCGACCGTCGCGCGGGGCCTGGGGGGGCTGCATCACTTCGTAGGGATTCCCAGCACGGTGGGCGGAGCGGTCTGGCAGAACCTCCACTTCCTCTCGCCCGCGCCGGAGCGGGAGCGCACGGTGTTCATCGAGGAGGTGGTGGAGGGCGCCACCGTCCTCACCGAGGAAGGCGACGTGCGGGAGGTGGACTGCGCCTACTTCAACTTCGGCTACGACTACAGCATCCTGCACGACCGCAAGGATGTGGTGCTTGACGTCACCTTTCGCCTCGACCCCACCCCGCGCGAGGTGCTGCGCGACGTGATCCGCGAGAACCTGATGTGGCGCGACGACCGGCACCCGGACCTCTGGCTATACCCGAGCGCCGGCTCCGTCTTCCAGAAGATCGAGGGCGTAGGCGCGGGCCGCCTGATCGACCAGTGCGGGCTCAAGGGGCACGTGCTGGGGAGCGCGCAGATCTTCCACAAGCACGCCAACATCATGGTCAACCTGGGCGGCGCCACCTCCGATGACGTCCGGGGCCTGATCGACCTCGCGCAGGCGACGGTGAAGCGCGAACTGGGCTACGAGTTGAAGACGGAGATCGGGATGATCGGGGAGTTTTGACGGAAGTGCTTGAGTGCGCTCGGAGATCGTGATCCTCCGAGCATGAGCCAGCGAGGCCTATTCTTCATGAATGACCCACAGGCGCCTCAACACCCAGGATCGCCGGGTTCTATCGTAGTCGAGATCGGCAGCGCCGTGGTTCTCTTGCCCATCGTAGCGGTATGAGAACCGGACTTCGGTGTGACATGGTTCCAGAACGAGAAGCTTTGGACTCGAGTAGGCCTCAGCGGCTGCGACCATGCGCGCGCCGCCGGCGCTGTCCGCCGAGGCCGTTCGAGCCCGGCTCCGAAGATGCTCACGGGTCACTGCAGATGCATCCGCAAGTACTTGCTCTTCAAAGCGGAAGCCGCGTGGGTTCGTGGTGCAGGCGCCGGTGAGGATCACCAGGATCGCCGACCAGTTCATCATGCGCTTCTGTATATTCAATGCGAGCATCTGCTCCTCTCTCCGGCGGCCGCGAGCGTGATACCTGTACCCCCAGGCGCCTACGGCTCACCGCTGTTCATACCGCGCCGAGCGATCGTCTAATAGTAAATGTGTAGCCGATCAGTTCGTGCGCAACAACCGCCGCCAAGGGTACCTGAAAAGAACGGCCGATGCAGATGTTCTCCCGAAGGGCGCACGTCGGATCAATAATCCATTGGTGTCGTAAAATCAGCCGAACACTTCGATACGCCTCCGTCTGGTGCCGGGGTTCGCGTCCGCCACGCTCACCTGTGGCGGGGCGGGATCGCCGGCCAGCAACCCCGTGGCAACGCGCCCGACAGGCTGAACATCTTCTGTCTCTGCTTCATAGGTCGTCCTCGGTTTGGTCGGTGCCGCGAAAAGGGCCCCGCGCCCCGGCGCTCTGCCGGGTGGGGGCCCTTCTTGGATTGTGTGCTGACTACGCCAGGTGATGCCTACGGCTGGACTCCGGCCACGTGCTCCAGCCTGCGTGCGGCCTCGCCGGTGTAGGCGCCGGTGGGGTTCCACCGCTTCTGACGGCGTAGCCGAGCAGGAAGAGCAGCTCGAAGCCGTGCTCCATCCAGGCGTGCAGCTGCGCGGAGAGTTCGGGGCTGATCTCGTCCAGGCCGCTGGTGGAGAGGAGCGCCAGCAGGTAGCCGGCGGCGAGCGCGGCCAGGCGCGCGCGAATCGATTTCATGTTTCGTGTCCTCCGGAATGTGGGTTCGTGAAGCGGCGGAGGCCCGCTACCCGGGCGCTGTGCCGGGCGGGGCCTCCGCGGGCCTTATTTAACTTTTGATGCACGCGGCTGCGTGCGATCCGGGTGATCCGGGCGGGTGGGGGCACAAAGAAGGGCCCCGGTCCCGGGCGCTGTGCCGGGAGGAGGCCTTTGCCCCTCCGTGGCGTCAGCGAGCCTGGAGCGCTGCACGTGCCCTCGCCTACGTCCCCGTGCCGTGCGTGCTTAAGAGTGACTTGCGAGTCACTGTCCGTCGATATTATCGCAAGCTAACACGGGTACTCCGAGGTCGGTGGGCCCCAATCCGGTGTTGGCGCCGCTGCCAATTCAGACACTCGGGTTCACCGTTGCGGCTCCCGCATTACGTTGTTTACCTCCAATGCCGCAGCATGGAAGAAAGCTCGATAACTTCCTCTCACAGTACGTGGAGGTTGTCCAACTCCACCTTCAGTGTACCATCGGACTGCTCGACTAGCGTCAATTCCATGGTTAGGTCGGATCTACCCTCCTCCACGGTCCAGAGCGGCATGGTCACTGACCAGGTGCGTGACGACGCGGCGGTGACCTCAATGCTATCGAGCTGTTCGTAAGCCGTAGTTGGAGGAACGACAATAGTGCGTCCGTACTCCGCGACGGAACCGGCAATATCTTGCTTGCTCATCCGGGTGCCGGCCGTCATCGACTCAATCTCGGCGTAGTTCTCACTCGCGAGCAGGCCGACTAGCACTTCGACTGTTCTTTGAATGGCCGTTTTACTCATCGGGGGCGATTGCCTGGGATGCGGGTTGGTGTCGATGTCTGGACGCCGAGCGAATTGAAGTAGTGATCGGCCCGGACGATATTGGCGCGAGCCTCGTCGGCGCTCAACCCAGCGGTTCGCAGAGCACGGTACCCGATCCTCCGCTCTGCGCCATAAGTGCCCCCACCGGCACGCCGTTGTGCCTGAGTGGCGGCATGGTGTGGAGTGGTGACCGGATCGCCATCGGCAAAGCCGTAGGTGTTCAGCCCTCCGGCCAGGCCGATGGGGTCCTGCTGCGTGAACTGCCCGGTGCGCGGGTCATAGTAGCGGTTGCGCATGTACTGCAGACCCGACTGGTCCGCAGACCCGGTGATGAGGCTCCCGGCCCACCCTCCTGGCTTGGGGGAAGGGTCCATCGGCTTGCGGAAGGCGTTCCAGTGTGCGCCGGGCCAGTTGATCGCCACGTCGGGGCCGGCGATGCGCGCTCCGCGGTCGTGCCGGCCCAGCGCGGTCCGATGCGGCACGACGACGGTCGCGGTGTCGCCGGCGTGCCCCATGCGGATCAGGTCGAGCGGCGCATCGATCACCCCGCCGTGCGTGTAGCCGGCCCGGCCGTATGCGGCGGAGGATGGACTGTCCGTTGGGTGATCGCTTTCGTCCGGGCTGCGGACCTCGTAGAGCACCTGGTCGCCATCCCACACGTAGCGCGTGAGGTGCTGCATCTTCAGAGTCGCGCAGGCGGTGCACGCGGGTCGGGGCGGAAGCGTACCTCGATGCGGCGGCCCCAGCGCCTGTAGCGGTGCTCCTCCAATCCGCAAAACGGGTGGTGTGTCAACCATAGTAGTCGGGGAGCCCAGCCATCCGGCCAAGCTCCCCGTGCGTTGATCGACAGCCCCAATGTTTCCGCTGTAATGTCCTGTGGTTCTTTCCTAAGCTCGATACAGAAGGTACGCCAGAACCGCTTTCCCCGCTCCTACATCGTATGCCTCGATGAGCAGTCGCCAAGCGAACTCACTTGCGCGAGCCATGTCGGTTCCACAGTCCACAACAGTAGCCGGTCGGTCGCCGCTCCGCAAAGAAACAGAGCATCCCGTTTGGAAGGCGCACATGCGCACAGTATCGCGGTAAGGCTCGGACCAGGCTGCGACAGGGTACTCCAAATATACGCGCGCACCTGCCCGTTCTGTCTCACGTCGGTGAAACTGCAGCGACTCGGGACCACGCTCCACGCGAACGAAAATGTGGCCCCGCGGATCGGGGGTAGAAAGTAGCTCCTCCAACACGGGGTGGAGGGTCGCTGCGGAGGTGATCGGAATGCGACGTGGAATCATCATCCACGCGGCGAGCACTCCCAGCCCACTCAGTCCGAGCAGCCCAGCCAAAATGATCAGGACCCAGTTCATAGCAGCTACGCGTGTGGGTGAGCGAACCCTTCGATCAGGTGTAAATGTTCCTGTGCCGATATGGTGCGAACTGGTGCTCCCTAGAATCTCTCTTTGACCCTGTCGAAGAACTGGTATGCCGCCTGGCCAGTGATCTTGCCCCAGCGCAATGGAGCCGGATCGCGAAGGTCTACTGGCGTGTAGCCGCCCTGAGAAGCAGCATCCACGAATCCTTCGCCGAAGCCTCTGACAAACTGCGGCCCGGATTGCCGGGCAGTGCTCATCCCCCGCGAGAGGAGTCCGGGTGAACTAGCCGCCTCAATCGCAGTTGGCGTGGCACGTCCCGCCTGTTTGGCTGCCTGGCGGGCTGCGTACCGGGACGCCTGGCGCGAAATTGCGTACTTGCTTCCCTGGGCAGCCGGTCCAGCTCCAGCAGTGACGATGACCTCCGCTGCGCTCAACGGATCCTGATACCAGGACGCAGGCTCAATACCGCCCCCATTGCCTGGGCGGAATACCCCAGGACGCGGATTCGTGGGAGTGGGTTTGAAGCCACGAGGGATCGTATCGCCCAGCAAGCCGTAAGGATCACTATATGTGACTGGGTCACCATTGGCAAAGCCGTAGGTGTTGAGCCCTCCGGCCAAACCGATGGGGTCCTGCTGCGTGAACTGGCCGGTGCGCGCATCGTAGTAGCGATTGCGCATGTACTGCAGACCGGACTGGTCCGCGGCACCCGTGATCAGGCTTCCGGCCCACCCGCCCGGCTTGGGGTAAGGGTCCATCGGCTTGCGGAAGGCGTTCCACTGGGCGCCGGGCCAGTTGATCGCTACGTCGGGGCCGGCGATGCGCGCTCCGCGGTCGTGCTGGCCCAGCGCGGTCCGATGCGGCACGACGACGGTCGCGGTGTCGCCCGCATGTCCGATGCGGATCAGGTCGAGCGGCGCGTCGATCACCCCGCCGTGCGTGTAACCGACCCGGCCGTACGCAGCGGTGCTGGGCGAGTCTTGCGGGTGGTCGCTCTCGTCGGGGCTGCGCACCTCGTAGAGCACCTGGTCGCCGTCCCACACGTAGCGCGTGAGGTGCTGCATCTTCAGAGTCGCGCAGGCGGCGCATGCGGCTTCGGGACGGAATCGCACCGCAATGCGGCGGCCCAGCGCATCGTAGCGGTACTCCTCCAGGCCGCCGTACCGTTCGGGTGCGAGTACCACCTGCGGGTCACACTTGCCGAGCACGCGCTCGTACGCGGCCCAGCCCGGCTCGTAATCGTCCGGCGGCGTTCCCACGGCTTTGGTATCCGCGACCCAGGGGCAGGCGCGGCGATCCACGGCGCGGAGCTTGTCGCGCCCGTCGTAGAACGACATCGCCTGCTCGATGTTGAACTGGTTCGGCCCGCCCGAGACGCTCTCCGTCCAGAACTCGCTCCCGTTCGCGTCGGCGAAGGTGTCCGACTCGTCCATGTACTCGCCGGTGCCGCTGTCAGGGTAGAACGGATGGTGCCAACCCGTGGCGCGGCCGTTCTGCTCCAGCCCGTATTTCAGCGAGTCCTGGAACTTGTTGAATCCCTTCACCCGGTTCCCGAGCGCGTCGACGATGTACTTCCGCATCGACTTGTCGCTCGATGTCTCGTAGATCGGCTTCTCCTCCACGAGCGTGCCGAGCGCATCGTACCGGAACGACGGACCGCCACCCGGCATCCACACGCTGAGTAGTTTGGCGCGCGCGTCATAGCGCATGGTGTCGTTGCGGAACACCGAACCGCCCGCGGAGGCGTGGGTGCGGCTCCGCAGACGTCCGTCCGCGTCGTAGGTGAAGACCTCCCGGCTGCCGTCGGCCGGTATTGCGGTGCGCAGCCTCGCGGCCCGGTCGAAGTGGAAGGCGTGGCGGTGGCCGAACACGTTGACGACCGCCGCCAGTGCCCCCGTGCGGGGCGTGTACTCGTAGGTCGCGCGCGTCTTGGGAGCACCACTCTCCGCGCCGGGCGCGAGGTTGGCGGGGTACTCCAGCCAGCTGCGGCGGCCGTCCAGGTCGTAGCCGTAGCCGATTCCATACGCGTGCGCCGCGAAGGAGGCCGGATCGCCGGGAGAGCCGTCCCAGCTTCGCAGGTACGTGGAGTCCCACGCGATGCTGCCGTTCCGGTGGTAGCCGCGGCGGATCTTTGCATACGGGTTGTCCGCCATCACCAGGTTGCCGATCGAGTCGTACGCGAGCGTGTCCACCTCCACCGGGATCGGGTAGCCGTCGGTGAAGGCCGGGTAGCTCGCCGCCATGTGCCCGCTGGTACCGATTTCAGGGTTCTCCAGCGCCTCGGTCGATCGGCGGACGAGGCGATTCAGCACGTCGTAGCGCATGCTGACGACGGGGCCGCGCCGGGTCTGCACCGAGACCACGTTGCCGGCAGCATCGTAGCGGCGTTTCTCCGCGTGATTCGCCTCATTGAACTCGGCGGTGTCCCGCCCGGCGGCGTCGTACTCGAAGCGGCGGATGAACTGGGTCGGGTGGTCGGGCGAGAGCTGCGGCACGCCCCAGCGGCGTACGGTCCGCACCTGACCCCCCTCGGTGTACAGCGTCTCCACCCAGAGGGTACGCGCACCGGTGTAGCGGTCGCCGAGGGAAGGGCCGTAGGTGCGGGTCAGCGAGTCGCGGCCGGAGGCGTCGTACCAGGTGCGCGTGGCCACCCGCAGGCCGGGCGTCTGGGCGGCGTCGGTGGGCGTGAGGACGAGCGTGTCGCGCCCGAGCGCGTCGGAGTGGTATTCAGTGCGGAATCCGAGCGGGCTCACCACCGCGCTCAGGTTGCCACGGCCGTCGTACTCGTAGCGGGAGGGCTGCGTGGCGCCCGCTTCGGCAACGGATGCGGCAAGGCGCGTGACGGGGTCGTAGCCGTACGCCACCCGGGTCGAATCGACCTGCGACGCATCGGCCCCCGTCTGCTGCCACATCAGGTCACCCGATATGGAGTCGTAGCCGAAGCTGGCCAGCACGCCCTCGGGGCTCTCCGTCCGGATCACCACGTCCCACTTCGCGTCCCATGCGTAGCGCGTGGTGGCGTTGCGACCGTCACCATACGGCGAGAGCACGGTGCTGGAGTCCACACGCCCACGCGCGTCGTACCACGCACGTGATACGAGCCCGCCGGGCGACCGGCTTTCCGTCACGAGCACGGGGTAGCGGGCGTCGCCGTACGTCAGCACGGCTTGCTGGCCGAGGGGGTTCACCACGCGGCGCGGGGCGCCCCAGCGGTTCAGCCATAGGCGGGTGCTGTCGCCCACGTCGGTGCGCGGGCCGTCGATGAGGGCGTACGCGCGCGCCGTGTCCATCGCACCCGTTCCCGACGCGCTGGCGAGCCCCAGCCCTTCCACGGCCCGCAGGCGCATCACGATGCTGTCGGTGGTGTTCGGGTCGAGCCGCGCCCCCGCGATCAGTCCCGCATGATCGAAGCGGAAGTAGGTCGCCACGCCAGCCGGGTTCGCGCGAGAGGTGGGCACCAGTGCACGCGCGGCGTCCGCGTAGGCGAAGCGGATGCGTGAGCCGTCCGGATCACGGATGGAGTCCACACGCGCTCCCGTGCGGTGCAGGTGCGTGATCTGCCGCGCGCTCCCCGCGCCCGGCGACTCCATGCTCTCCAGCTTCCCGTCCACGGCGTACTGGAAGGAGAAGCCGCGCTCCGAGCGAGGAATGCTCACGGTGTCCACGCGCCCCGCGGAGTCGTAGCGAAACTCGGTGCGGTGCTGCAGGCGATTCACGGTGGCGATGTGGCGCCCAGTGGGATCGAACTCCACCTTGACGCCGCCACTCAGGATGCGCACCCACCTCTCGCCTTCACGCTTGATGCTGTCGGGGCGGTCCAGCGATGGCGCCCCCCACACGTCTCCGCCGCCGGCGTTGGTGTAGCGGCGCGTGCTGCCGTCGCCGCCCACCCAGAGCACGGGCTTGCCGAAGGGGTCCATCACCAGCCGCTCCAGCCCCGCCAGCCACCACCCGGCGCCGAACGCGCTCTCGCGGCGGTTGACCACCACCAGCTCTCCGCGGGCGGTGTCGGCGAGCAGGGTCTCGCCGTAGTGGGCGCGCACCTCCAGGGTGTAGCGGTACGGGCCGGTGGAGTCGCTGGCGGCGTCGTAGCCCACCGCGATGCGCACGGGGCCGGTGACGTCCGGCCAGGCACTCCCCCTCCACACCCCCTGCCCGCGCGGGGTGCCGTTGACCTTGAGGGTCGCCACCACGCGCGAGAGGCCGTCCTTGCCGCTGGGCAGCGTGACGTGCGCGGCCACGATGGGGTGCGGGCTCGCGTGCTGGCTGTTGTACAGGAGCACGGGTGCGCGGGCGCGATTGAGGGTGCGCACGGCGGGCAGCGCGTGGGCCAGGCGCAGGTCGCCGCACTCGGATGCGGCGCCGGGCGCGAGCGAGATGCTCAGGCAGAGGTCGCGCTCCACGCTGGTGCCGGGGTTGACCTCCGCCACGCTCACCTGCGGCGGCGCGGGATCGCCGGCCAGCAGCCCCGTGGCGAGCGCGCCTCCGGTGGCGAGCGCGGCCGCCAGGGTGAACATCTTCTGTCTCTGCTTCATGGGTCGTCCTCGGTTGGTCGGTGCCGCGAAAAGGGCCCCGCGCCCCGGCGCTCTGCCGGGTGGGGGCCCCTCTTGGCTTGTGTGCTGGTTTGCGCCGCGTGGCGTCTACGGCTGGACTCCGGCCACGTGCTCCAGCCTGCGTGCGGCCTCGCCGGTGTAGGCGCCGGTGGGGTTCCACCGCTTCTGCAGCCAGGGGTGGATGACAGCGTAGCCGAGCAGGAAGAGCAGCTCGAAGCCGTGCTCCACCCAGGCATGCACCTCGGCGGAAAGCTCGGGGCTGATCTCGGCCAGGCCGCTGGTGGTGAGGAGCGCCAGCAGGTAGCCGGCGGCGAGCGCGGCCAGGCGCGCGCGAATCGATTTCATGTTTCGTGTCCTCTGGAATGTGGGTTCGTGAAGCAGCGGAGGCCCCGCTCCCGGACGCTGTGCCGGGGGGGCCTCCACGGGCCTTCTTCATCTGTTGCGTACCGGGTAATCTGGACGGGTGGGGGCACAAAAAAGGGCCCCGGGCCCGGGCGCTGTGCCGGGAGGAGGCCTTTGCCGGCCGATGTCGGATTGTGGGGGCGCGCGGAGAGCTCCGCGCGGGGGCCTTACGCCTGGAGGGCGAAGGTCAGCGTCACCGGGGTGCCGAGCTCGGGCGTGTCCGCCTCGGCCACCTCGATGATGTGGCTGCCGAAGGGCATCGGCGTGGGGCCGCCCTCGGGGCCGCCGCTCTGCACGGTGCCCAGCTCCACCGTCACGGTATCCGCGTCCTTGCGGCGGATCCCGATCACTTCCAGCGTCTGCGTTGCCAGCGTCATCTCATCCTCCATCGGGGTGTGTGGACCGCGGCCACAAGGGACCGCGGCGGTGCGGCGCCTACGACTGCGCCGCGGGGGTTCGGTCGTCGATCAGCTCGCCCAGGGCCAGCAGCACCCAGGGCGCCACGTCGGGCCCCGGATCGCGGAAGTCCTCCGGGGTGAGCGGGTCCACCTGCACCTTGATGCGCGTGCGGCGGAGCGCCTCCAGCTCCGCTTGGAAGGCCGCGGGATCGGTGATCTCCACCGTACCCTGCTGCACCTCTCCCGAGGCGTCGCGGCCCGGCACGGGCTCGCCCTGCTCGTCGCGGCGCGCGTGGCGCTCCACGATGCCGCGCTCCAGCTCCGCCGCATCCTGCACGGCGGGCTCGATCTGCCGCGCCACCCGCCGCAGCGCGAGCCCCAGGCGGAAGGGGCGGCTCTCCTTCATCAGCTCCGCCAGCGCGCGCGACGCCTGGCCGAGCTCCTCGGTCGTCATCTCCATCGTATTCATCGCCCGTGTTGGTGTGAGTTCCTGGGCCCCCTGCGATCATGCGTCGCCTGCGTGCCGGTGGTCGCGTGGGCACACGGAGGTGGAAGGGGTGTCCCGTTACGCGCCCGGGCCGGGTCCTGGATCGAACGGCGCGACCTCGAATGTCGTGACGGTGTTACTGAAAGCGCTCCACTCCCCCGATCCGGCGTTGCTCTGGAAGCGGGCGCGCGCCTTGATCTTCGTCCCTGACTCGGGCCAGGAGCGGATTTCCGCCACCTCGTGCCTGCCGAGGCTCACCACCTCCAGGGAGTCGCCGGTCTCCGCATTCACGTACTCCACGATTCGAGACCATTCCCTCTTGTCCCCGTGGTCCTGATAGCTCTGGAGTGTCACCCGCGATTCGTTGGAGGTCAGAGCGTCCGGCGGGTTGAGTGTGAGCGTGGGCACGTCGGGTGTGTGCCACGGCCGCTCCATGTCACCGCCCTCGGTCACCCAGTTGTAGACCAGGACCGGATTGTCGAGACCGTTTGGATAGGTCGTTGTGATCGACACCAACCGATAGATGCGCCTTGCCGGACGTACGCCCGTCTCACCCTGCACCCATGCCCTGAGCAGGAGTCCCGCGTAGGCCGGCCCCGTTTGCACATAGACCCCGCTCATGCGACCAGGACGTACAGGGTTCCGACACGCGCAGCCGTACCCGCGTCCGGCGCCGCGGTGACGGTCTTGATGGCGGCAAGCTGGTTCCCGCCTTCATCGGTAAGGGAGGATCCGTACAGCATCGTGCCTCCGGGCCAGGTCCGCACCGCCCAGGCGCCCCCGCCGTGGAGAAGGCCGAAGCCGCTCGGATCGTGGTAGACGAAGCCCTTCCGCCCTCCGTCCATCCCGTAGAACTGCATTCCGCTCGCGGTTGTGGCGTACCAGTACGAATCGTCGGAGCTGAGCCGCACGGCGGCTCCGCTGCCGTAGATGGCGCCATATGTCTTGAAGTTGCCGGGGACCAGGAAGCTCTTGCCGTTGTAGACCCGCACCCAGGTAGCATCCTCCATGTTGATTCCGCCCCCATGCGTCTGGTTGTACCAACCATGGATGCCGTTCGTCCGGAGCCAGCCGCCCTGCGCGTACACGTCCCCCTGCACGTTCAGCTTGTACAGGGACGCCGGATCGCCGATGTTGACCGCCCCGGGCACACCGGCCTGGAGGTACAGGGCCGCGCCGTCCGGCCGCCGGATCGTCGAGCTGGATGCACCCACCCCCACGTCGATGTACGGCCCGAGCCGCGCGCCCCCCTTCGAGTAGATCCCGAGTGAGGGAACGCTCGGTGCGTCGCCGTAGGAATCGCTTACGAGCAGGCCACCGAAGCGGCCCTGGAGGGAGGAGCCGCCGCTGGTGAGGAACTGGGCGGCGCCGTTGGTGAGGTCGATGAAGGCGCCGTCGCCGCCATGGAAGCGATTGCCCGCCGCCCAGAAGCTGCTGCCCCGGTACTGCGCCCACGCACCGTTGTGGTCGACCAGGTCCAGCGCGCCCAACACCCCGTGCCGAAGGGTGACGGCGCTGAACAGGGAGCGGTGAAAGCCCACCGCCACCGCGCTGCCGTTCGTGGTGCGCAGCTCCAGGTGCCCGGTTCGGAAGTTCGGGTCCACCGTGTTCTTTTCTACCTCGAGCCGCTCGCTCATCACCCCTCCGGCGAGCGGCAGGTACGGGTGGGTATGCGCGGCGAGTGGATAGCGCCCATCGCTCTCCGCCTTCGTGTAGTAGCTCGCGAGCGCCCCGCCAAGGTTGAACGTGGCGACGCGGTTGGATACGGTCACCGTCGCGCCCTCGATCGCGAGAGTCTCGGCTGGCGTGGGACCCGTGTTCGCGTCCTTCACGCGCACTTCACCCGTGCCGCCCGCCGCAGCGGTGCGGATGCCGAACGACTGCTCGGCGATTCCCGTCACTTCTGTGCCATCGTCCTTGAATACTACCGTCCGCACGATCGTCTCGAACGTTGGGTCGAGAACGACGTCCTTCTCGTATACACCGGGCAGGGGCCGCCTGACGATGTCCGGCGGGTACGGCCCAAGCTCGCTGGAGCCGTTGTCGAGCACCCGGACGTAGAAGTAGACGTCGCGAACCACGTTCTGCTGATCGCCGACCCTCGCGATCACCGTTCCCATCGTGTTCCCCTGCTTCTTTGTGACGGTCACGGTAACGCTCATGCCACCACCTCCTCGCGGCGGAACCGGAGGCGCAGATCGCGCATCTGGATTCCTGGTTCGTATGACATGCGCATGGCTCTTCTCTCCCGTAAAGGGTTGCCGAGACACGGGATTCGTGTGTCGATCGGGGTGCTGCCGGCGAAGATCATCGCCGCGCCTCACCGGCGAAAAGGCCCCGGACCCGGGCGCTGTCCCCGGGCGGGGCCTTTCGACGGCCTCTGTGTTCCTGTCCCTTACGCGCGGCCGCGCCTCGTGGTGGACGGCGAGGCCCGCCGCGATGCTACGACGCCTTCTGGAACGCCTCCGCGCTCAGGTCGTACAGCGCGCCGCAGCCGCGGCGCTGGCACTGGTAGGTGCCCACGCGGATGGCCGGGTCGGTGCCCTCCAGGGCGTGTACCACGGCGGGGGTCACGCGCAGCGCCGGGCGGCTGGCGCAGCGCGGGCAGCTCGCCGCCACGCGCAGCAGCCGGCGGTCGGCGCCGTCCGGGGTGGGCGGGGGAACGGGCGCGGCGGGGCGCGGTGCCGGCCTGCGCGGCCCAGCGTTGGGGAAACCCTCGCGGTTCATGCACTGCCTCCTGTTTCCGGGGACGCGGGGCGGATGCGCGGATGCGCTCTGCCCTTGCGCTGCCGATTCGTCGTTCTCACTTTCCACACGATTCACCAGCATACCTCAACGTTTATCACGAATCCGGGGCCGTTCCGCCCGGATGTGCAGCCCAGAATGAGCGAAAAAGAACGCATCGCGGTCGGCTACCGGCTGCGGGTGCTGCGCGAGCGCCAGGGATGGGACCGCCTCCAGCTCGCGGAGAGGCTGGGGGTGCACTCCGGCTCCATCGCGCGCTGGGAGACCGGGGGCGCGGTGCCGCACGCCTACACCATGGAGCGCATCGCCGAGCTGTGCGGCGCCTCGTCGGATTGGATCCGCACGGGGCGCGGCGAGTCGCCGGTGCCGGGCGAGCCTGAGAGCGTGGAGCCAGAGCCCTCCGCCGCGGAGGACGTGTTCGCCTCGGCGGATGCCGTGGCGCGCTTCCTGGACGGCATCGCGCCGGCGGGGGAGGAGCGGCTCCGCAAGCTGGACGCGCTGGAGGGGCTGCGGCGGATGCTGACCGCGCGCGGTATCCTCCCCGGATGGTGGTACGAGCTGCGCGAGAGCGTGGAGGCCGGCCGGCTCTGAGAGCCTCGCTCCGCCGTGCGGTGGCGCTCACGTCTCCTTGCGGCGGCGGCGCGCCTCCAGCTCCAGCACCGTTTCCACGCGCACCAGCGAGTTCTCGATCTCGTGCACGGCCTCCAGCATGTCCTGCGCGCGATGCTGAAACTGCTCCACGATCTCCGCCTTGTTCACCTGCGACTGCTCGCCCAGCGCGGCCACCACCGTCTCCAGGCGGGCCACCGCCTTGCCGGCGGCGGAGGCCTCGAACTCGGCACGCTCGGCGCGGCGGCGCGTGTCCTCCAGCGCCACGGCGTTCTGAGTGCAGGAGGTCTGCGTTTCGTTCAGGCGGCGCCCCAGGCCGTCGATCTGCCCCTGGAGCGGCCCCTGCATGATCTTCCACACCGAGAGGATCACCGGGCCCGCGATGCTGAGCACCACCCCGAGCACCTTGAGAACGCCCTCCCAGTCGTTGGTGAAAAAGGGGAGGTTTTCCTGCGCGAGCATCGTCTGAAGAACGCGTGTCATGATCCCTCTATCCCTTTAGCGCGGCACCGGGCCGCGCGGTGTGGCGTCTACTTCACCATCGGCCGTCCCGCCTTCCAGCGCCGCCGCGAGCGAGCGGGGGAGGCCGGCGGCCGTGTGCGTCGTCTGCGTCGGGGGGCGCGGCGGGGCCCAGCGCCACGTGACGCGTGGCGACCTCGGCCACCACCTGCGCGCGGCTGAGCGAGCTTCCGGGGCACGTCTTGCCGGACATCTGGCTGTGGAAGCGGAGCGCCTCCGCGGGGAGCCCGAAGCGCCGCTGCACCCGCGCGATCACGTCCATCATCGCCGCGCGCTGAGCGCCCTGCAGCCGGTCGCGCCCGACGTCGAAGTTGCCGATCATCTCGATCATGAAGGGCCCGGCCCTGGCGCTCCCGTTGTGCCCGGCGGCGCTGGCGGGGGCCGCGTTCCAGTCGCGCCCCAGCCACAGCGTGCCGTCGGGCGCGATCGAGAGGTGCTGCGCGATGTCGCTCCACCCGTTCTCGCGGGTGTGGTAGCGCCACATCCCCACGATGGTGTCGTGCCCCCGGTACTCGGCGTGGTTCGGCCGCCAGGTGTGGTGAAGGTGCACCGTGTCGATGCGCCGCGTGAACACGAAGCGGCCCAGGAGATCGGCGAATCCGGCCGATCCCAGGGAGCGGAAGGGGGGTGGCATGGGACCTCCTGTTGCGGCCGCCTGCAGGATGGCGAACGGCACTGTGTTGGTGCGTTAGTGCGAGCGGGAAGGCACAGGGAACCTCTCGTTAGTCCTTTACTGTCCCCTCCGTGTCTCTGTGTAAAGCGCGGTCCGTTCTTCTTTCTCGTCGCCACGCCAGAGCCGAGTACGTGGCAGGTTCGTGAGCGCGTGCGCCAGCCAGCTCGGGAGGATGGAGCCGTTGCCGCGGCGCACGTTGGTTCGGGAAGCTCCGCCCGGCGGGGTGCCCGGCACCTCCGCGTTCGCGGAGTGTGCCGGGTGCATCGCTGCTACGCCGCGTTCCCCGCGGGGGCGATCTCCTCGTAGAAGCACGTGTCGCCCTCCAGCTGGTCGGCCGAGAAGCCGGGGATGTCCAGCGACTTCTCCCAGGCTTCGTCAAAGGTCACCGTCACCTTCTTCCTGGCCGCTCCCATGTCGGGAAGGTACTTGGTGATGCAGAACAGCGTCGGCCGGTCGTCCTCGAAGGCGGAGCGCTGGATGGTCAGGTCCTCCGGCACCTGCACGCCGCGGCGGGCGAGCTCTTGCCTGTTGATCAGCACGCTGCGCACGAAGTGCCCGCGCAGCGCCGTGGGAGTCGCGCTGAACTCCGCGAGCACCTTGCGGAAGGCCGGGGTGGCGATGAAGGCGGCGACGTCGTCGAGCGCCGCCCGGATGTTCTTGGCGAGCTGCTGTCCGTCGATCATGAGTCGTTTTCCTGGATGAGGGCGGATCTGGAACCGGAGCCGCATGCTCCGGAAAGGGTCCGGCGTCGCCGGTGCAGGCGCGGAGTGAGTCCCGCGCCTGCACCGGCGGCGTGAGGGTCGGCTAGGCGGTCGCCGCCGTGTTGCTCAGCGTAGCGCCCACCGACACGCACAACCCCATGCCGAAGGAGGCGCACACGGTGACGTCGCTGATGGTCCTGAGCTCGCCCGGCGTGCCGTCCTCGGCCGTGACGAACTCGGAGCTGATCACCGCCGAGTGCGGGTCCTCGAAGTAGCGGACCACCGAGCGCAGCTCGGGCTTCACCGGGATCCCCTGCTCCCGGAGCGCGTCCGGGTTCATGCGCTCGCGGATGAACTGCTTGCGGCTCTCCTCCGGCTCCCTCTCCAGCTGCTCCAGCAGCTCGGCGAACCGGGGGTGGCTGACCACCGTGTTGAGGTTCGTGGTGAGTTCGGCGATCTGTTCGTTGCTGGCCATGATGTGCCCCTGATGCCTGGGTGTGTGGTCCCCGCCGGGCTCGATTGCCCGCCGGGGTGCGAAGCCGATCTCCCAGGTGCACACGGCACCTCGAGCCTTGCTCCCCTCCCTGGCCTCACGATCGTTCTCCGGGCCCGGTCTTCTCCCGTGTTGCCGACCCCTCTTAAGGCATGCGGCATGCCGTTTCTGGCCGATTGTTTGTGGACGGCTGAAATCGGCACGGCGCCTGGACTTGACCACGCAATGTGGCCGCTGACATGGACGAGCCGGAGGGGTTATCCATGGGTTTTTACACTGTGTGCACGGTGTGTATACGCTCCCGCCGCGGGTACGGACGGAAAGAGGCGCGGAGAAGCACCTCTTCTCCGCGCCTCCGCACCGTCGTCCGGGCCCGTCGTCAGGATCTCTCCCTTTCGTCCTCACTCTCGATCTGAGGACTTAGCACACGCAGAGGCGCGGGAAAGAACAAAAGAGAAAAGCCTCACACAGAGCACACGGAGGGAACCGCAAGCCACAGAGGAAACCCCCTGGCTGTTCTCTCTGTGGCTCTGTGTGAGATCCTTGTTCCTCTCCTGCGTCTCTGCGCCTCTGCGTGAGACCAGCCGTTCAAAATGCACCCAGGTTTCCATTTGCCTGGCACTTGGCACTTGGCACTTGGCACTTTCAAGTGATCCGATGCCGATGGATCTTGCTCCACAGCGCCGACCTCGACATCCCCAGCCGCCGCGCCGCCCGGGTGCGGTTGCCGCCCTCCGCCTGGAGCGCCTCCACGATCATCCGCCGCTCCACCTCGGGATCGTCCGGAGCCACGTAGCGCTGCGGCGCCGCTGCCACCCCGGCCGCGGGCGCCGCCTCAACGCGGATCTCCTCCGGCAGGTGGTGCGGTGCGATGGGCTCCTGCTCGGCGTACACCACCGCCCGGCGCAGCGCGTTGTCCAGCTCGCGCACGTTGCCGGGCCATGGGTGCGCGCGGATCAGCTCCATCGCCTCGGGAGTCACCTCGGGGGTGGCGCCGCCGGTGCCGCGCCGCTCCAGCAGGTGCTGCACCAGCCCCGGCAGCTCGCGCTTCCGTTCGCGCAGCGGCGGCACGCGAAAGCGCAGCACGGCGATGCGGTGAAAGAGATCCTCACGGAACTGCTTGCCCGCCACCATCGCCACCAGGTCGGCGTTGGTGGCCGTCACCACGCGCACGTCCACGGGGGTGTCGTGCGTGGCGCCCAGCCTTCGCACCCGCCGCTCCTCCAACACGGAGAGGAGCTTGGGCTGCACCGACAGCGGCAGCTCGCCCACCTCGTCCAGGAAGAGCGTGCCGCCGTTCGCCGCCTCGAACGCCCCCTCGCGCGACTCTTTGGCGTCCGTGAATGCGCCGCGCACGTGCCCGAACATCTCCCGCTCAAAGAGAGTGTCCGGAATGGCGCCGCAGTTGACGTGGTGGAAGGGCCCGCGTGCGCGCGCGCTCAGCCGGTGAATCACCGCCGCCAGGTGCGACTTCCCCGAGCCCGTCTCGCCCAGCAGCAGCACGGGCTCGTCGTTCCTCGCCGCCCTGCGCGCGAAGTCCAGCGTAGCGGCCGACATCGAGGCAGGCACGCCCGCATCCTCATCATTCCGTGCCCCCCGCCGATCCGTTCCGCCCATGAGTACCCTCCGCGTGACCCGCCCCGGACATCGGGAAGCAGTGCACCAAAATAACCCGAACATATACCGAAAACAAGCGGCGCCAGAGCAGCGAGCGAAGCGCCCGCCATCGAGTACGATGACGGGCGCGGAGGGCTCGTAAAACCGTCACACAGAGACACTGAGGGAACGGCGAAGGCACAGAGAACCACTTATTTGTTCTTTCAGTTCACTCTGTGGCTCTGTGTGAGGCCATCTGTTCTCTTTGTTCTCTCAATTCGGCGCGGCCTCCACGATCATCACGAAGCCCATGGCGCCGGCGGCGCACACGCTGATCATCCCGAACTGCTCGCCGCGCCGGCGCAGCTCGTTGAGCAGCGTAACCGTGATGCGCCCGCCCGTGGCGCCGAACGGGTGCCCGATGGCGATGGAGCCGCCCATCACGTTGATGCGGTCCTCGGGCGGAATGCCGATCGCCTTGTCGCGCCCCAGCCGCTCGCGCGCGATCTTGTCCGAGTCGAACCACTGCAGGTTGGAGAGCACCTGCGCCGCGAACGCCTCGTGGATCTCCAGCAGGGCGATGTCCTTGATGGTGAGCCCCGCGCGGTCCAGCGCCACCGGCGCCGCGTACACGGGCCCCTGCAGCAGCTGGTCGTTGGGGGCCAGCGCGGCGTACGCGTAGCTGCGGATGAAGCCCAGCGGCTTGTACCCCAGCGCGGCCGCCTTCTCCTCGCTCATCAGCAGCACCGCCGAAGCCCCGTCCGTCAGCGGCGACGCGTTGCCGGCCGTCACCGTGCCGTAGCGCTTGTCGAACACCGGCCGCAGCGACGACAGCTTCTCCAGCGAAGTGTCCGCGCGGATGCCGTTGTCCTCCTGCAGCACCTTGTCGTACTTCGGGGGGATGTACGCCGGCGCGATCTCGGCCGTCAGCCGCCCGTCCGCCGTCGCCGCGGCGGCCAGCTGGTGAGAGCGCAGCGCCCAGCGGTCCTGCTCCTCGCGCGTGATCCCGTTCTGCTGCGCCATCTGCTCGGCCGACTCGCCCATCGTCATCCCCGTCGTCGGCTCGGCGATGGCGGGGGTGACCGGCCCCAGGTGCTTGGGGCGCAGCGTGGCGAACGCCTTCAGCCGCTCCGGCAGGGTGCGGGCCTTGGACGCCCTCACCAGCGCGTTGCGGAACTCGGGGGAGAAGAGGATCGGCACGTCGGTCAGCGACTCCGCGCCGCCGGCGATCACCACGTCCGCCATCCCCAGCCCGATCTGCTCCGCCGCCGAGGTGATCGCCTGGTTGGACGACGCGCAGGCGCGCCCCACCGTGAACGACGGCACCCGCGGCGGAATCCCCGAGCCGAGCGTGACCTCGCGCGCGATGTTCGGCTCCTTCACCGACTGGATGACGGTGCCGTACACCACGTGGTCGATCAGCTCCACGTCCAGCTCGGTGCGCGACAGCAGCTCGCGCACGGCGATCTTGCCGAGCTGGGTGGAGGTCATGTCCCTGAAGTCGCTCCCCGACTTCGCAAAGGGCGTCCGGCACCCGTCGATGATGGCGACCCTGCGCCCGATTCCGTTCATCCGAATCCCCTCATTCAGGTGGAGCCCCGCGGAACCCCGCAATCTTTCCCTGAACTCCGCTCATAACAAGGGGAACTGGAAAGCATCACACGGAGGGCACAGAGGGGAACTAACCCTTTCGCGGTTCTTCCTCTGTGTCTCCGTGTCTCTGCGTGAGCCAAGCGGTTGCGGTTCCCCTGCCAATCTCCGCGAGCGAATGTTCTTGTCTCGCAGTTCCGTTCAGGCTAATTTACCCCTCGCTGCTCCGGGATCGTGTCGCACAGATTCCAGCAGCAGACCGCTCTCCGTTCCAGTCCCACACGCAATCCCGTAGTCCGCCACCCCCCGTTGCCCCGCGTCCCGGCCCAGCGGGCGCGCACTCATCTTTTCCCGGACGGCCCTTGATGACGAAGCACCCTTGGCTCCGCACGCTCGCCCCCGTTCTCGCGGCCGCGGCGTTCGCAGCCTGCGACCGCCCGGCCACCGGCCCGGCAGGCTCCGCCCGCGCGCCCGGAGACCTGGCGCCGATGCACTCCGCGGGCCCCTCGGCGATCCCCGGCCGCTACGTCGTGGTGCTGGAGAACGGCGTCGCCAGCCCGGCCTCCGTGAGCCGCGAGATGGTGGCGGCGCACGGCGGGCGTCTCCACTACAGCTACGAGACCGCGCTCAAGGGCTTTGCGGCAAGCCTGAGCCCCGCCGCGGTGGATCAGCTGCGGCGCAATCCGCAGGTCAAGTACGTGGCGGAGGACGGCTGGGTCACACCCGACGAGACGCAGCAGAACAACGCGACGTGGGGGCTCGACCGCATCGACCAGCGCGCCCTGCCCCTGAGCACCACGTTCAGCTACACGCCCAGCGGCAACGGCGTAAAGGTGTACGTGATCGACACCGGCATCCGCACCACGCACACCGAGTTCAACGGCCGCGCCAGCGTGGGCGCCGACTTCGTGGGCGACGGGCGCAACGGCCAGGACTGCCACGGCCACGGCACGCACGTGGCCGGTACCATTGCGGGCAGCACGTACGGCGTGGCCAAGAACGCCAGCGTCGTCGCCGTGCGCGTCTTCGGGTGCACGGGCGGGACGGCGACCTCCACCGTCATCGCGGCCGTCGACTGGGTGACGGCCAACGCGCAGAAGCCGGCCGTGGCGAACATGTCGCTGGGCGGGAGCGTGCACGCCCCAATGAACGACGCGGTAGCCGCGTCCATCGCCTCGGGCGTCGTCTACGCCGTCGCGGCCGGCAACGAGAACACGGATGCCTGCTCGCGCTCGCCGGCAAGCACCCCCACCGCCCTCACGGTCGCGTCGTCGACCTCCACCGACGCCCGCTCGTCGTTTTCCAACTGGGGGAACTGCGTCGACCTCTTCGCACCGGGTTCGAGCATCACCAGCGCGTGGGCCACGGGTGACGCTGCCATCAGCACCATCAGCGGCACCTCCATGGCGGCGCCGCACGTGGCGGGCGTGGCGGCGGCGTACCTGGAGGACCACCCCACCGCCACCCCCGCCACGGTGGCCCAGGCGATCCTCAGCTCCGGCACCGTCGGCGCGATCGGCGACGCGGCCGGCTCGCCCAACACCCTGCTGTATTCCAGGCTCACGCCGCCCGCGCCGCCCGTGCCGGCGCCCGCGATCGTGCTGAACAAGTCGTCGCTCAGCTTTACCTTCCTGCGCACCCAGGGCACCGCGGCCGCCGCTCCGGCCGAGAACACCCCCGATCAGCGGTTCACGGCCTCCGGGGGCGGCGCGCCCAGGCAGGCCGCGGAGGATGCCGGCGCCATCCACGCCGCTACGCTCGCCGAATCCACGGCGTCGCTGCCCATCATCCTCAGCAACGGCGGGACGCTGGATCTGAACTGGAACGCGTCGAGCGACCGCCCGTGGCTGGCGGTCGCCCCCGGCGCGGGGATACTCACGCCCGGCTCGTCCTCCACCCTGGACGCGACCGTGTCCAGCGCCTCCCTCGCACCGGGCAGCTACACCGGAACCCTGACGGTGCGGGACACGGCCGCGGGAATCCCATCGCGCTACGTGGGCGTCACGGTGCGGGTGACCGACGTGTTGCCGCTGCAGTCCGGGACGCCGCGGACCAACCTTTCGGGCGCCTACGGAAGCGAGACGTTCTACGCCGTCACCGTGCCGAATGGCGCTACGAGCCTTTCCGTCACGATCAGCGGCGGCACGGGTGACGCCGACCTGTACGTGCGGTACGCCGAGCCTCCGACGCTGTCCGCGTACAACTGCCGGCCGTACCTCAACGGGAACGCCGAACGCTGCGACCTCTCGATGCCTGCCCCGGGCACGTACTACGTCATGCTTCGCGGGTGGTCGTCGTACTCCGGCGTGACGCTGGCGGCCAACGTCACCGTGCCCGCGCCGCCACTGGCCCCCACCAACCTCGCCGCCGCCATCGCGGGGCCGACCTCGGTGGGGCTGACCTGGACCGACCGCTCCAGCAACGAGATGGCCTTTTCGCTCACGCGCCGCGTGATGACGGGCGACACCACCTGGAGCGGGTGGCAGTACGTGTCCTCCCCGGCGGCGAACACCACGGCCATCGCCGACAGCGCGCTCGCCCCCGGCGGCACCTACCAGTACCGCATCAGCGCGTGCAACGGGTCGGGCTGTTCGTCGGTTTCGCAGAGCTCGCCGGTGACGCTCAGCGCTCCCGCCGCTCCCACGGGCGCGGCCGCTGCGGCCGTGGCGGCCAACCGCATCCAGGTGACGTGGACCGACGCCAGCACCACTGAGACCTCGTTCACCCTCGCGCGCCGCCTGGTGAACCCGGACCGTTCGCTGGGACCGCCGCAGCCCATCGGCGCGGTGCCGGCCAACACGACGGTGTTCGCGGACAGCACCGTCACGCCGGGCCAGACGTACCGCTATCAGGTCCGCGCCTGCAACCCGGCCGGCTGCTCCGCCGTGGCGGCGACTCCGAACGTCACCGCCCCCACCATCCCGCCGCCGCCCACGAACGTCGCGGCCCTGGCGACCTCGGGCACCGGGGTACAGGTGACCTGGACCGACGCCAGCACCAACGAGACCTCGTTCACCGTCGCGCGCCGCATGATGAACCCGGACGGTTCCCTGGGAACGTCGCAGACCCTCGGCAGGCTCGCAGCGGGCGCGGTGAGCTTCGCGGATGGCACCGTCACCGCCGGCCAGACGTACCGGTACTTCGTCCGCGCCTGCAACGTCGCCGGCTGCTCCGCACCGGGGGCCAGCGCCAACGTGGCCATCCCGATTCCCTGACCCACGCCGGCAGTGACGAACACAAAGCCGCCCCCGCACCCGGTCTCGGGTGTGGGGGCGGCTTCGTGCACGGCGGGACTACTCGGACGCGCGCTTCTCCGCCTCGGCCAGCGCATCCCAGCCGAGCATGGCGCACTTGACGCGGCGTGCGAGGTTGGGGAGCACGTGCCCCTCACCCGCGCGCCCGGGTCAGCTCATCCGCCAACGACAGTCACCTCTTCGAAAACGGTCGCGCGCCCCGGGATAATGGGTAAGCGAACCGTTTCCTCGCCGAGATCCTCGCCCGCCGGGCCTATCCGCACGGCGGGAAAGTCCTGGTACGAACTCTGGACCGCCGCAGGGATCAGGAGCCGGCCCACCACCGGGGCGAGGTAGATCGTGGAAACCGTTCGCGCCTCTGAGCCGGCCGTTGTACGCACCCGCACAGCCCGATCTAGCGAGAGCTTCCAGGCTGCGTTCATCGGCCCCAGGGGGATGTTCAACATCACCAGATCGGGAACCTCTTTCACACGGGCTCCTGTCGCGCGGCCCACACGAACCACCGCCTCCTCGGGAGCGACAAGAGAGCCCGGGCCGTCCCCAGCCACCCCGGACGTCACGAACTCCATCCCGCTCTGGCGTGGCATACCGAGCTTTCCGTCCGTGTCGATTCGGACATCGGTGGTGTACGCCGATACAGCTATGAGCACCTCGGGCTCCCGTCCGGTCCCGAGCGTGAAGAGGTAGAAGGGGCCGAATGCCCGGCGAAATGCCCGGTGATAGCCCTCGGGAAAGAGCTGGTACGGTGTGTGGACGAAGTACACGCGTCTGTCGGACCGCAGTCGAGAGAGGTTGATGGCGCGGCCACGCTCGTCGTCCCAGAACGGCTTCATGGCGGGGCCGAAGCTGAGCACGAAGGAAGCCGTGAGCTCCCGCGCCCGCTGCTCCGAGATGATCTCGGCCGAGGAGGGCGCGGTTGCCTCCGGAAAGGTGAACAGCCCGTCGCTGCCCCAGGCGCTGTTCCGCCGAGCCGGCGACGTACTGCCGCACGTCCTCCACGCCTCCCGGTGACCCGGTGGGGCCGTCCGCGCACCCGGGGAGCAGGGCCGCGCACGACAATGCGGACGCAGCCGCCAACCGGCGGAATCTAGCTGCCAACATCAACCCCTTCCCTTTCGGATGCTCAAGATGGCCCGCATGTCAGCTGCGGCGGAACGGGCTGGCAGGTCGGATCGTTGCCACCGAATCCGCGGACGTTGTACCCGTGCGCGTCGAAAGCGCCCGCGCTGTCCTGCGCCCTCACCTCGAGCCGGTGCCAGTTTTCCCCGGGGAATGAGCTCCAGGTCGTACCGCTGCCTGCATATAGGTCGTCCAGATACCAGTCGAACGTGTAGGTCCCCGTGCCTCCCCTAGCGGTTGCGGTCCAGGTCTGAGCTCCCTGTGAGGCGTACACCAGAGTGGGGCCCTCAATCGTCGCTTCGATCCCTCCCACATCGAGCGACAGTACCGCGGCGACGGTACTCCAAGTCTGGTCCGTCACTTCAACGCGGAGGTTCGAATCACTCGTTCCCACGGTGGCCGTGTAGCTCGGGCCACTCCCGACGAGCGTTCCATCGCGATACCACGCGTACGTGAACCCGGGGTAGCCCCCCTTAACGGGTGCGCTCCAGGTGTGAGTGGTGTTCGGGAGGGGAACTTTCTCACCGGTCAGCTGGGCCGACATCGTGGTCTGTTGATAGGTGAGTCTGGTCTTCCCTTCCGCGTACTTGTCTCCCGTTTGGCTATACGCGCTGAACTTCACCATGTCGATGTCGGTAAAGGTCTCGTCGCCCGTTGCTGCCACGTACTCGACGCGTGGCTGGGCGAACTTCTGTCCAGCAAAGCCAAGGAAAACGGTGATCTCTTCCCCCACCTCCTCGCCATTTGAGTTTTCCACCTTCACCCTCGCATAAAACATGTCCTCCGCCCCTCGATCCCAGATCTTCGCCGCTGCGTACTTTTTCTCTTCGCCTGGGTCCGCCAGCGGGATCGGGCACTCCGCCGGGATCACCAGGTCAAACTCCAGACCGTAGAGGCTGGCGTTCGCGGTGCTCGAGATGACCGGGCAGTTCGCGATCTTGTTGTTGCTGCAGTCCCCCGCCGCCAGGCCCGTGCAGGCCAGCAGCATCGCGATCGATCAACGCATGATCACTCTCCTCCCTGCACGAGATGGACTCGTTCGTAGGAGGCCGATTCGCCATCTACGAGCTGCAAGTCGACTGGCACGGGCCGGTGGCTCTGCCCCGATCCAGCCACCCCAAAGCTGCGAAGAGTGCGCCCGTTGCCCGGAACCGCCGACATCAGCCGCCGATCGCTCTCGGGTCCGACGAAGAGCTGTCGTGTGCGCCTGACGCCTCTCGTCCCCTTCACCGACACGTCACGGTCGAGCGTCAGCTTCCACATCGCGGAAGCGGGGGAGTACGGGAGTGGCGGCCGTACCAGCTCGGGCGTCGTGACCACGCGGGCCCCAGTGGCACGGCCCACGGTCTCCACCGCTTCCTCGGGAGAGATCATCCGGAACTCGCTGGTGTCGATCGGAAGGGCATGGGAGACGAACTCCATCCCGCGGAGCTCGGGGCGCTCGATCAGCCCGCGGTTGTTGATCTTCGTACCCGCGTTGTACGCGGCCACTGCGGTCAGCAGGACGGGCTTTGCGCCCGAGTAGAGTGTAACAAGGTAGTACGGGCCATGTACCCGGACGATCGCCGGATGATGGCCGTTCGGGAACTCGCCGTACGGGGTACGGGCAAACACCGTACGAGGTCCGACGGTGAGATTCGAGATGTCGATTACCTCCCCCCGCTCCTCCGACCACGCGGCCCGAAGGGACGGACCCCAGCTCTTCACGGATGCGAGCGCGAGCCGGCCCGCCTCTTCGGAGGTGATGATAGGACGGCCTCCAGGTGCCTCCGGCACGCCAAGGTCGAATTCGCCCTTCGCGTTTAGACTCGCCACTGCTGCGCCGGTGACGTACCGTCTAAGCGTCTCCGGCGCGATAGAAGAACCGGAAGTAGGACCGTCGGGCGCGTCGCACGCTACGAAGAGCGCGGCAGCTGCCAGCGCTGCGACGAGAGGGCGTGGGAGGTGAGTACGGGTACGAAACGGGCGAAGCGGAGGCAGGGACAAGTGGACCTCCTGGAGGGGCGCCGCAGAGCATAAGGCGACGTACGGTTTTCTGTCTTTTGCAGCAGACCCAGACGATAACGGGAAACGACTTCAAGGTCAACGCAACTCTTGGCAGGAAACGCGGGGTTATGTGCGGAGCGTCGTGGTTTGCGGACTAATGCGTTGCCGGCGTTTGAACATCCGGATTAAGTCGCGCAGAGCATCGGGATTGACGCAGAAAAATCCGGTGCCCTGATGCGGAAAGCCGAACCGCCCCCACACCCGTTCACGGGCTTGGGGGCGGCTTCGTACACGCGCGGCCTACCTCGATGCCTGCTTCTCCGCTTCCGCCAGCGCGTCCCAGCCGAGCATGGCGCACTTGACGCGGCGCGGGAGCTTGGCGACGCCGGCGAGCGCCCGCATGTCGCCGAGCGCGCGGTCGCGGGCGGCCTCCTCGTTGCCGTGCATGAGGTCGCGGAAGCGGTTCGCCACGAGGTGGATCTCGTCCCACGACTTCCCCACCGCGTGCTCGCACATCATCGAGGCGGCCGCCTGCGAGATCGCGCACCCGTGCCCGCTGAAGCGCACGTCCTCGACGATCCCCTCGCGCACGCGCACGGTCAGAAAGATGTCGTCGCCGCAGAGCGGGTTCCTCTCCGCCACCACCGCGCTCGGCTCCTCCACCTCTCCCCGATGCGCGGAGGAGCGGTAGTGCTTCAGGATCAGCTCCTGGTACACGGATTCGAGCGGCAGCGCCATGGGAGACTGCGGGGAATGGGGAATGGGTTCTGGGGAATGGGAACGACATGGAGCGCGGAAAGCGGAGTGGAGGTTTCTACCATTCCCCATTCCCCATTCCCCATTCCCCATTCCCCTCTTTTCAAAGTCCGAACAGCTTCCGCGCCCGCCCCAGCCCGTCCATCAGCCGGTCCACGTCGGCGGGCGTGTTGTACAGGTAGAACGAGGCGCGCGCGGTGGAGCCCACGCCCATGCGGCGCATCAGCGGCTGGGCGCAGTGGTGGCCGGCGCGGATGGCGATCCCCTCCGCATCCAGGATGGTGGCCAGGTCGTGCGGGTGCACGTCGCCCAGGGTGAAGGAGATCACCCCCGAGCGCTCCGCCGGGTCGCGCGGGCCGAAGACGGTGAGGTCCGGGATGGCGGCCATCCGCTCCAGCGCGTAGGCCAGCAGCGTGCGCTCGTGGGCCAGGATGGCGTCGCGCCCGATCCCGGCCAGGTACTCCGCAGCCGCGCCCAGCGCCACGGCACCCGCGATGTGCGGCGTCCCCGCCTCGAAGCGGTTGGGGAGGGGGGCGTAGGTGGAGTGCTCCAGCTCCACCCATTCGATCATGTCGCCGCCGCCGTGGAAGGGGGGCATCGCCTCCAGTAGCGCGCGCCGCCCCCACAGCCCACCCATCCCCGTGGGGCCGCACATCTTGTGGCCGCTGAACGCGTAGAAGTCGCACCCCAGCGAGGGAACGTCTACCGGCAGGTGCGGCGCGGACTGGGCGCCGTCCACCAGCACGATCGCCCCCGCCGCGTGCGCCCTATCCGCGATCTCGCGCACCGGGTTGATCGTCCCCAGCGCGTTCGACACGTGGACGATGGAGACGAGCTTCGTGCGCCCGGTGAGCAGCTCGTCCAGGTTGGAGAGGTCCAGCCGCTGCTGGTCGTCGATGTCCAGGAAGCGAAGCTTGGCGCCGGTGCGCTGCGCCACCATCTGCCAGGGCACCAGGTTGCTGTGGTGCTCCATGACGGAGAGGAGCACCTCGTCGCCGGCGCGCAGGTTGGCGAGGCCCCAGCTATACGCCACCAGGTTGATGGCCTCGGTGGTGCCGCGCGTCCAGATCAGCTCCGCCGGGTCCGCGATCCCAAAGAGCGCCGCCACCTTGCCGCGCGCCAGGTCGAACGCGTCCGTGGCCCGCACGGAGAGCGTATGCACTCCGCGGTGCACGTTGGCGTTGTCGTGCTCGTAGTACGCGGCCAGCGCGTCCAGCACGGCCCGCGGCTTCTGCGTGGAGGCGGCGTTGTCCAGGTACACCAGCGGGTGCCCGTTCACCTCCTGCTGGAGGATCGGGAAGTCCGCGCGGATGAGCTCCGCGTCGAGCACGCCCGGCATCTCGGCGATCAGCGACATGGGTTCCTGCAGTCCTCGAAAAAGCGATTTCACACAGAGCACACGGAGGAAACAGCAAGCCGCAGAGAAAGCCCTTTAGCTGTTCTCTCTGTGTCTCTGTGTGAGCCATGCAGTTACTCCGGCATGTCCACGAAGACGGAGTCGTTCTCCACGCGGGTGGTGAACACGGGCACCGGGCGCACGGCGGGCGGGCACTGGGGCACGCCCGTGCGCAGGTCGAACATGGCGCCGTGCCACTCGCAGGTGATCGTGCACTCGTCCGGGTCCACCTCGCCGGGGGAGAGCGGGAAGTCGCGGTGCGAGCAGTTGTCCTGCAGCGCGTAGAACTCGTCTCCCACGCGCGCCAGGCACACCCGCACCCCGTTCAGCTCCACGTCGATGGCCGATGCCTCCGCCACGTCGGCGACGGAGGCCGCGCGCACCCACACCACCGGCTACAGCCCCCGGCGCGCGAGCTTCAGCTCCACCGCCCGCACCAGCTCGGCGCGGACGCCTTCCAGCGGGAGCTGGTCCAGCACCTCGCCAAAGAAGCCGAACACCACCAGCCGCACCGCCTCGCTGCGCGGAATGCCGCGCGAGAGGAGGTAGAAGAGCTCCTCCTCGTCCAGCTGCCCCACCGTGGCGGCGTGCGAGCAGCGCACGTCGTCCGCCTGGATCTCCAGGTTGGGGAGGGAATCGGCGCGGGCGCCGAGGCTCAGCAGGAGGTTGCGGTTGGTCTGGTACGCATCGGTGCGCTGCGCCTTGGGGTGCACGCGGATGAGGCCGCGGAACACCGAGCGACCCGTGTCCTGCAGCGCCCCCTTGAAGAGCAGGTTGCTGGAGGCGTGCGGCGCGATGTGGTCCTGCAGCGTCTCGTTGTCGAAGTGCTGCGTCCCCTGCGCGATGTACACGCCCAGCATGTCCACGTGGGCGCCCGGCGCCTGCATCCTGCACTGCGCGTCCGCGCGCGACAGGTCGCCGCCGAGCGTGGCGTAGAGCGTGGTGATCTTGGCGTCGCGCCCGGCCACCAGCCGGTCCGTGCTCAGGTGCGAGACCCCCGCCCCGAACCGCTGCACCGCCACGTACGTCACCTTTGCGCCCTCCTCCGCCACGATCTCCGCCGCGCTCACCGAGAGCGTGGGCGACGGCATGGCGTCGGAAGCGAGCTCGTCCACGATGGCGATCTCGGCGCCGGCCTCGGCCACGATCAGGAGGCGCCCGAACGCCGCCGTCCCCGCGCCGCTGAGCCAGCGGTAGAGGCGCACGGGCGTCTCCACCCGCACGTTCTTGGGGACGTAGAGAAAGAAGCCGCCGCTCCAGAAGGCGTTGCTCATGGCGGCGAACTTCCCGTCCTCGGGCGTCACCGCGCTCCCCAGGTAGCGCTGCACCAGCTCGGGGTGCTCTGCGGCGGCGCCTTCCAGCGAGGCCAGGATCACCCCCTGCGACGCGAGCTCGGCCGGCAGTTCGCGCAGTACCACGGAGGCATCCACCTGCACCGCGCGCGCGCCCTCGCCCGCCTCAACGATCAGGGCACGCAGCGGGGCCGGGAGCGCGTCGACGGTAGCGGGCGCGGCCTCTTCGGCGAACGAGAACGCGTCCAGCCGCAGCCTGCGCCCGATGTCGGTGTAGCGCCACTCCTCGGCTTCGGTGGTGGGCATGGGAGTCTCGGCGAAGATGCCGTACGCCCGCTGCCGTGCCAGGCGCAGCCACTCCGCCTCCACCTTGCGCGCGGAAAGGATCTCCACCTGGTCGCGCGTGAAGACGCCGAGCGATTCGGCGGCGACAGATGTATGGGTCACGATGGGGTCCGGTTCGGTAGAAAGTACAAAAGTGCCAAGTGCCCAGTGCCTAGTGCCCAGTAACTACCGAACCACTGAGCACTTGGCACTGGGCACTTGGCACTGGGGTTAACCTACGCTCCCTTCCATCTCCAGCTCGATCAGCCGGTTCAGCTCCACCGCGTACTCCAGCGGAAGCTCCTTGGCGATCGGCTCGATGAACCCGCGCACCACCATGGTGGCCGCGGCGTCTTCGCTGAGGCCACGGCTCATCAGGTAGAAGAGCTGCTCGTCGCCGATCTTGCTGACCGTGGCCTCGTGGCCGATCTGCGACGTGGGGTCGTTGATCTCGATGTACGGATAGGTGTCCGTACGTGCCTCCTCGTCCAGCAGGAGGGCGTCGCACTCCACGTTGCTGCGCGCGTGGTGCGCCCCTTCCTCCACCTTGAGCAGGCCGCGGTACGACGACCGGCCCGAGCCGCGCGAGATGCTCTTGCTTACGATGCGGCTGCTGGTGTGCGGCGCGTTGTGCACCACCTTGCCGCCCGCGTCCTGGTGCTGGCCGGGGCCGGCGTACGCGATGGAGAGGATCTCGCCGCGCGCGCCCTCGCCGTTCAGGTAGCACGACGGGTACTTCATGGTCAGCTTGCTGCCCAGGTTGCCGTCCACCCACTCCATGGTGGCGTCACGCCCCACGATGGCGCGCTGCGTCACCAGGTTGTAGACGTTGTGCGACCAGTTCTGGATGGTGGTGTAGCGGCAGCGCGCGCCTTCCTTGACGATGATCTCGATGACGCCGGAGTGGAACGAGTCCTGGGCGTACGTTGGGGCGGTGCACCCTTCGATGTACTGGATCTGGGCGCCCTCTTCCACGATGATCATCGTGCGCTCGAACTGCCCCATGGCCTCCGCGTTGATGCGGAAGTAGGCCTGGAGCGGCATGTCGAGCTTCACCCCCTTGGGGATGTACACGAACGACCCGCCGGACCACACCGCCGTGTTGACCGCCGCGAACAGGTTGTCGCGGTACGGCACCACGGTGCCGAAGTACTGGCGCACGATGTCTTCGTGCTCGCGCAGCCCGTCGTCCATCCCCTTGAAGATGACGCCGGCGTCCTCCCACTCCTTCTTGAGCGAGTGGTACACCACCTCGCTCTCGTACTGCGCGCCGACGCCGGCCAGGATGCGGCGCTCCTGGTCCGGAATCCCCAGCCGCTCAAAGGTGTTCTTGATCCCCTCCGGCACCTCGTCCCACGTGCGCCCCGTCTTCTCGCTGGGGCGGATGTAGAAGTAGATGTCTTCGAAGTTCAGCCCGCTCAGGTCGCCGCCCCAGGTGGGCCAGGGCCGCTTGACGGCGTGCTTCAGCGCCTTGAGCCGCACGTCCAGCATCCACTGCGGCTCGTTCTTCTGCCCGCTGATCTCGCGGACGATGTCCTCGTCCAGGCCCTTGCGGCTCTTGAAGATGTAGTTCTCTTCGTCGCGGAACCCGTACTTGTACTCGTCCAGGTTCAGTGCGGCGACGCTTTCGTTTACGGGCATGATGATCCCTGTTTCTGCGGGTGTCGAACGGCAGTCCTAAGTGCTAAGTGCTAAGTCCTGCAGTTCAGCACTTAGCACTTAGCACTTAGCACTTCTTCTCAGATCGCGGCCCCTTCCCGGAGCCAATCATACCCCCGCTCCTCCAGCTCCAGCGCCAGCTCCGGGCCGCCGGAGCGGATGATCCGCCCGTCCACCATCACGTGCACCCGGTCGGGGGTGATGTAGTTGAGCATCCGCTGGTAGTGCGTGATCAGCAGGACGGCCATGTCCTTGCGCTCGTCCTTGATCTTGTTGATCCCGCTGGTCACGATCTTCAGCGCGTCGATGTCCAGGCCACTGTCCGTCTCGTCCATCACGGCGAGCTGCGGCTCCAGCATGGCGAGCTGAAGGATCTCGTTGCGCTTCTTCTCGCCGCCACTGAAGCCGTCGTTCACGGAGCGCATGGCGAAGGCCGGGTCCATCTCCAGCATCCCCATCCGCCCCTCCAGCTCGTCCTGGAAGTCGAAGATGTCGACCTCTTCGCCGCGCTTGGCGTTCAGCGCAGTGCGCATGAAGTTGGCGACCGAGACGCCCGGGATCTCCACCGGGTACTGGAAGGCCAGAAAGATGCCGGCGCGGGCCCGCTCGTCGGGCTCCATGTCCAGCACGCTCTCGCCCTTGAACAGGATGTCGCCGTCGGTCACCTCGTAGGCGGGGTGCCCGGAGATCACCTTGGAAAGGGTGCTCTTCCCGGAGCCGTTGGGCCCCATGATCGCGTGGATCTCGCCCGCGTGCAGCTCCAGGTCCAGCCCCTTCAGGATCTCCGTGCCGTCTTCCGCGATCTCGGCGTGGAGGTTGGTGATCTTAAGCAGCGGCTCGGACATCTCGTTCGGTCTCCTGGGACGGCGGCCCGCGCGGGGCCGGCCGGTAGTCGTTGTGCGTCGCGTTCGGCGGGAAACCTCCTGGTACCCCGCCCGTCGGGTTCCGCTCCCCGTGGGTGCGTCTCCCAATAATGATTCTCCGTATCAGGGGGCAAGCTACCCCCGCTCCCCGCCCGCGTCAAGCATCCCCTCGCGTCACGGAAAGGGGGTGCGGCCGGGTCGCAAGAATGATGCGGGGGTTGTGCTCGCGTGTGCCGCAAGGCTGCAGCTTCGCCGCGGCCGGGCGCAGCTTCCCCGCTCCGGCGCCGCCGAGCGGCCGCGCCCGCCGTCCGCGAAGTGGACGCACCCCCTCCAGGAGATGAGCCAATGGCCCGGGACGAGAGATGGAAAGCCGTTGCGAGGGAGGATGACCTCGTCACCTTTGAGGTGACAGAGCTTGGCCGCAACGGCGCAAACGGCGAGCGCACCGAGCAGCTTACCGTCGTGGCCCTCGCGGAGATGCTCACCATCGGCGGCATCCCCGTCACGGTGGAGAAGGTCCGGCAGATGAAGATCGTGGGCACGCCCTTCCCGCTGAGGTTCCACAAGCACGCGGTGGCCCCCGATCGCTTCACCATCCAGATGGTCCAGTAGAGTCCAGATGCGGAGAGGGGGGGAGCCCCGTGGGCTCCCCCCCTCTCTCTTCCCAGGTGCCGCGCTGCGTCAGTTGGAGCAGGCCGTGGCGGCCGGAACCACCTGTGCCTGGTCGGCCGTATACCCCGCGATCGTCCACTCCCACGCCGGCGCCGCCGAGGCCGCGAACGCCTCGGAGCGCATGGTGCGGCGGCGCGCCGTGCCGCGAGGGGAGCCGCCGGGCTCGTCCGAGCCCGCCGGGCGCGTAGTCGTCGTGACCCCCACGTCGCTTCCCACGATCTCCGCGTTGAGCACCACGTCGCCGCTGTTGCCGCGCAGCTTCACGCACCCGCTGCTCCCCGCCGTAATCCGCACCGAGCTCGCGCCGCGGCCGCTCACGCGTAGCTCGTCGGTCGTGCGGTTCACCACCAGGACTGTGACGGCGGCCGGCTGGCCGCTCTGCTTCGTGCTGTCGGCCTGCTGCGCCGATGCGGCGGAGGCGGCGCCGCAGGAAAGGACGACTGCGGCAAGTAGGATGCGCATGGCGGCTCGGTTTTTGGGGGTGGGTCGTGCGGCAAGACCCGCAAGGTAACGTACCCCGCGGCAAACCGGAACCCTTTTCATCGCTTCACCTTGCGTTCGCGCCGCGAAACCGGCCGGGCCGCGGCGGAGTAGAGAGATCGTGGATCGCGCGGGTTCCCTTCGCCTGGATGAGATCGATGGACATCCTTGAAGTGGGAGAGATACTCGGCTACTGCGCGGCGTTCTGGTGCTTCCTCTTCTCGCCCGCCTTCCGCCGGCAGCGGATCACGAAGTTCCGTGACGCCGGCGCCGTACGGCGCGGCTTCATGCTGCTGGACGGCGCGGCCGCGGTCTTTTGCGGACTGCTCCCCTTGATGTTCGCATGGTGGGCGTTCGCTCCGTAAACAACCGGACTTTCGGGCATGCTTCCCGCGCACCATCCTCCACACGCCCCCCCTCACCCCGCACACACCGCCACCATGCCCGAACCGCAGAACCCGCTTCCACTTTCCGCGCCGGTGGGCGGCACCGTGCTGGTGCTGGGCGGCGGGGGGATGAAGGGCGTGGCCCACATCGGCGTGTGGAAGGCGCTGCAGGAGGCCGGCATCGAGGTGAGCGCCTTCATCGGCACCAGCATCGGGTCGATGATGGCCACCGGGCTCGCCTCCGGCTGGGGGTGGCGCGAGCTGGCCGAACTGGCCCGCAACCTCACCAAGGACGACATCGTGGCCATAAACCGGCGCGCCGTGCTCTTCGGCGGCGTGCGCGAGGAAGCGGTGTTCCGCGGCGACCACTTCCGCGGCTACCTGGAGCGCACCCTCCCCATCCAGGCCTTCTCCGAGCTCCAGAAGCCGCTCCGCCTCAACGCGGTCTCGCTCATCACCGGCAACGAGGTGTGGTTCGGCAGCGGCGCCGACGAGGAGGTGCCGGTGGTGGACGCCGTGTACGCATCGTGCGCCATCCCCATCTACTTCCCCCCCGCGCGCATCGCAGGCGACGTGCTGGTGGACGGCGGGGTGCTGGACGTGCTCCCCGTGCGCCAGGCCGCCGCCTGGGGCGCCGGCCGCATCATCGCCGTCGACGTCGGCTCCGAGATGACGCCCCCGGCCGAGAAGTACTTCGAGCGCGGCATGGTCGCCATCCACGAGCGCGTCCTCACGCTCAACCTTCAGGAGCAGCGAAAGCGCTGCCTGGACGGCTGGCAGGGACCGCCGGTGGTCTACATCCGCCCCCGCATCGGCCACCTGGGCGGCTGGGACTTCGGCCGCACGCAGTACTTCCTGGAGGAAGGCTACCGCGCGGCCCGCGAAGCTCTCAAGGCGGCCGACGCGGCATAGTTTGGTCTCCCGCTGGCAGCTTCCAAGCGCGTAAAAGCGGTAGGAACCGCACCTTAGGCAATGCGGTATTCTATGGCGTACGAACACACGCCACCAAGGAGCTTTCCGATGATGGAAGACAAGCAGACCGCGGACCTCGCCAAGTACGACGATGGGTTGCTGAACAGACTCCAGCCGTCGGAGAGTATCCCGATGCTGGAGGATGAGCCGGCCATCGAGCTGCCAGACTTGAGCGATTTGCCGCCGGACGTTCAGGAATTCATCAGAGGACTCGCGCAGGAAGGGATTGAGGTCACGCCGGGCAGGCCAGTTCCGAACCGCATCCTGCCCGAACCGCTGCGGGCGAATACCTCGCTAAGCGCCGCAGTCATCGAAGAGCGCGAAGAGTACGAGTGGTGAGGTACTACTACTTTGATGCCAGCGTGCTGGTGAAGGCGTATTTCTGGGAAGAAGGAACCGAGGTGGTGCGTCAAGTCATTCGAGATCTGTCGGCCGAGTCGTCCGGAACACGGGTGGCTACCTCGAGGATTGCGTTCGTCGAGGCCGTCTCCGCGGTCTCCCGGCGCACCTTCGCGGGTGAAATCACCCCCGAGCAGGCGGAAGAGGTGTGGAACCGCATCGCCACGGACTTCGCCGGCTATCACCTGTTGGAGCCGAAGCCGCGCTTGCTCGAGCGCGCCGCGGAGCTTACACGCCGGCACCGTCTCCGCGCTATCGACGCGATCCACCTCGCGACAGGACTGGCCGCAAGGCGCCAGGCGCCGGCCTGGGTCGATTTCCAGTTCGGGTCCGCGGACCGGCGCCTGAACGTCGCGGCGACGGCGGAGCTGTTCGACGTGTTCAATCCGGAAAGTCCGGTTCCGCCCGGCACCTCCACGCCCGTCACGCCGTCCGAATAGCCGCTCCAGAGCCTGCCGAAGTCCCGCATTCATCCGGAAAACCCGCCGTGATCTCCCCTCCCGCTCCGCGTCCGGCCCGGAGCGTGCGGCTAGGGGCGGGTTCGCGATGATCCACGGATGCCGGCTTCCAGCTCGATGGACGACAGAGACCCCGCAGCGTACCACGATTGGGAAGCGCGCCTGGCCCCCGTGCCGCCGCGCGAGCGCCCGGTGCCCCTTCGCGTTCCCGCGCCGCTCGACTCGACGCGTGCCGGGCAGGCGCGGCGGATCGCGTTCCTGCGCGGGCGTGGGGTGGAGGTGCCGCACCTGGAGGGGCGCGGCGGGACGCCGGACCCGGAGGCGCTGCGCGGCAACGTGGAGCACTTCGTGGGGATGGCGCAGCTGCCGGTGGGGCTGATCGGGCCGTTGCGCGTGAACGGGCTGCACCTGCGCGAGGACGTGTTCGTGCCGCTCGCCACCTCCGAGGGGGCGCTGGTGGCGAGCTACGACCGCGGGGCGCGCATCCTTTCGCGTGCCGGGGGCGCGGTGTGCATGCTGGTGGAGGAAGAGGTGCAGCGCGCGCCCGCCTTCGCCTTCGGGACGCTGGCGCAGGCGGCGCGCTTCGCGGAGTGGGCCTCGCATCGGGTGGAGCTCTTTCGCGAGATCGCCGCGCGCGAGTCGCGCTACGGGCGGCTGGTGTGGATGCGCGCGCACCTGGAGGCGAACCACGTCTACCTGATGTTCTCCTTTCGCACCGGCGACGCGGCGGGGCAGAACATGGTGACCTTTGCGACGGCCGCCATCTGCCGCGAGATCCTGGACCGGACCCCGGTGCGGCCGGAGTACTGGTTCGTGGAGTCAAACCTCTCCGGCGACAAGAAGGCATCCGCCGCGCGCTTCCTCCACACCCGCGGGCGCAGGGTGACCGCCGAGGCGCTCCTCCCGCGGACGCTGGTGACGCGCGGCCTCCGCGCCACCCCCGAGCGCATGTGCGACTGCTGGCGGATGGGGCTGCTGGGCGGGGTGCAGACCGGTGCGATGGGGGCCAGCAGCCACGTGGCCAACGCGCTCGCCGCGCTCTTTGTGGCGTGCGGGCAGGACGTGGCGTGCGTGGCCGAGGCCAGCCTGGCCGTGCTGCGCATGGAGGTGCGCGACGGCGACCTGTACGTCGCGCTCACCCTCCCCAACCTGATCGTGGGGACGGTGGGCGGCGGCACGCGCCTTCCCACCGCGCGCGAGTGCCTGGCGATCCTGGACTGCGTGGGGGCGGGAAAGGCGGGGCGGTTCGCGGAGATCTGCGCGGCGGTGGCGCTGGCCGGGGAGGTGTCGATCGTGGGGGCGCTGGCCTCGGGGGAGTTCGCCGCGGCGCACCAGCGGCTGGGGCGCGGGCCGGTGGGATAACGGCGGAAGCACCGTTTTCGTCGGTCGAGTTCCTGGAGCCCGGCCACCCGGTGTACGCGCTCCGCCCCGCCGCCCCGCTGCAGGTGGTGGCCGGGTCGTGCTTCTACGCTCCGCGCGACTCCTTCGTCTACCCCGGCGGCGTGGAGGAGATGGGCCCCGCCGACGGCCGCGGCCGCACCATCGCCTCCGACGCGGTTCCGTCCATCGTGGCCGAACCGGTGGCGGTGTGAAGCGCGACTGACTCAACCCGGGTGAATGGAGAGGAAAAGGGTCTCACGCGAAGGCGCAAAGGCGCAAAGAAAGCACTTCTATGTCTTCCTTGGCGTCTTCGCGCCTTTGCGTGACACCTTGATCTTCTGACCGCGCGGGCGCTGTCGAGACGGTATTCCTTATGGCACGGGCTTGCCGTCGCGGTAGATGCGCACGCCCTCGCCGCCGTGCAGGAGGAGGCGCGCGCCGCGGCCGCCGTAGGCGCGCATCAGGTCGATCATCATCGCCTCCTCGCCGCCCCAGGGGTAGGCGTACACCACGTCGAAGTCCTCCAGCGGATGGCCCAGCTCGGGGTAGGCGGAGGCGCCGTGGCCGATCGTCCCCAGGCGCCCGTCGCCGTCGGCGGGGCGGTAGCGGTAGCCGGAGGGGATGAAGCTCCCCGCCGCGAACCGCGCCCCCGAGCCGTACCGCGACGCCAGGCCGCGCGCCACCTCCACCAGCGCCGGGTCCAGCTCGATCCCCCAGGCCTCGTAGCCCAGCAGGTCGGCCATGATGGTGATGACCCCCGTCGCCGAGCCCCACTCCAGGAAGCGCAGCCCCGCCCCGCGCTGCGCCACGAGCGCCTCCAGCACGCGCTCGTAGTCCGCCGGGACGAAGGGGTGCCAGTCGTTCCGCCGCACGTCCACGTCGAAGCGCTCCCAGATCTCCCACCCCTCGTCGCTCAGCGCGGCGATGCGGGCGCGGAGCTCAGGGTCCAAACCGTCCATTGCCGGCGCGCCGGGTTCGGCGGCCACCCTCAGGCGTCCTCGTCGTCGTCCGCCGCGGTGCCGTCGTCCTCCGCCCCCTCCTCCACCCCGCCCTCCGCCTCGCGCTCCTTGCGGGCGCGCTTCTTCTCTTCCTTCTCGTCCTTTTTCTGCTGCTTCAGCATCTCCTTCTGACGCTTCTCGAAGCCATAGTTGGGGCGTCGTGCCATGCGTGCCTCCTCTCGTGCGGACGACCCCGTGCGGCCCGTGCGGGCCGTGGTTGATCGAGCCGGTAATAGACGACTTCTCAGTTCTTGCGCTTGAACGACCAGGTGAAGACAAAGGTTGCCACCTCCGTGCCATCCTCCATCCGCCCCACGCTGGTCGTCTCCGCGGTGGTGCCCTCGCCGGTGCGCAGCGTTTCCGCCACGGCGGCGGCGATGAGCTCCCCATCCGCGCAGGTGAAGACGGCGTCGGACACCGCCTTCTTGCCGAACGACGCCCTCATCTCGGTCACCAGCATGGAGACGGGAGCGCCGGCCCCCTGCACGGCAGCCATCGCCAGGGCGCCGGTCGACAGCTCGGCGGCCATGGCCTGCGCGGCGAAGTAGGTGCTGCGAAAGGGGTTCTGCGTGCGCCAGCCGCGCGGCACCACCACATCGCAGCGCGCCGCGTCCAGGTGGCGCACCCGCAGCCCGGCGAACCAGGCCAGCGGCAGCCTGGCCATGAAGTAGGCCCGCATCCGGGCGCGGCTGCGCATGTTGGCGCGGAACGCCTCGGCGCGGGCGGCGTCCGGCAGGGCCGGGGCGGTCACGGTGCTCAAGGGCGGCTCCTTGGGGGGAATGAGATCGGCGTGCCGCCCTCAACATGGGGCCCGGGGCCCGCCCGGCAAATGGGGCAGATCATCTTCCGCGCCACTCCCGCGCCGCCTCGGCCGCGGGGACGAGCTGCTCGTCGACGATGGCGTGGATGGCCGGGAGGTGGCCGCGCTCGCGCGGACCTTCGGAGATGGAGGTGAAGACGGCCGTCAAGCCGAGCGAGGGAGCCACGAAGATGTGCTGCCCGCCGTAGCCCCAGGCGAAGTAGATCTCGTGCCGCCCGGACTGGCGCAGCCACCACCCGTACCCGTAGTCGAAGCCGCTGTAATCGGATGCGCCGCGCGGCTTCATGGACTCGCTCACCCACTCGCGGGGAACGATCTGCCGCCCCTGGTGCACGCCGCCGTTGCGGTACAGCTCGCCGAACGCGAGCATGGCGCGCGGCGTGAGGTACATGTCGTTGCCGCCGAAGTAGATCCCCTGCGGATCGCGCTGCCAGCGGGGGATGGTGATGCCCAGCGGCTCGCCCAGCTTCTCCACCGCGTACGCCCAGGTGCTGCTGCCCGTGGCGCGCGTCAGCACCGCGGAAAGGAGGTGCGTGCTCCCGGTGCTGTAGATCATCCGCTCGCCGGGAGCGGCCTCCAGCGGGCGGCGGAGCGCATCGCGCACCCAGTCGCGGCTCTGCACCCACTCGCCGTAGTTGTCGAACGAGGTGCTCTCCAGCCCCGCCGTCATCGACACCAGGTGCCCCACGGTGATGGCGCGCTTGCGGGGATCGGTGCCGGGCCCGAAGTGCTCAGGCAGGATCTCGGCGACCGGCTGGTCCACGCGCAGCTTTCCCTCGCCGGCGGCGATCCCCACCAGCGCGGAAAGGACGCTCTTGGAGGCGGACTTGATGTTGGTACGCCGGGTGGCCGCGCCGCCGCGCCAGTACTCTTCCGCCACCACGCGCCCGTCCTGCGCCACCAGCATCCCGGTGAGCCGCGGGAGCTCCGCGCCCCTGCGCACCGCCTCCGCGAACTTGAGGGTGTCGCCGGGAGGCGGGCGCCGCACCACCTGCGCCGCCGGCGGAGTCTCGCGCGCGGCCGCCGCGCCGTCGCACGCGGCCAGGAGGAGCGCGGCGAGGGCGGCGCGCGTCACCCCCGTCACCGCACCAGGCGCCAGCGCCCGACGGCCGGGGGCTGCACGGGCTGCGGCAGCGAGCGCATGTGGTCGATCAGGACGTTCAGGTCCACCAGGCCGGTGGCGGTGCGGCGGCCGGCGGCGAGCGAGGTGTAGCGCTCGCCGCCCTGCGCCATGAACTCGGTGAGGCCCAGCGTCACCCGGTCCGCGTCGCCCAGCTCGCGGCCGCCGTCCAGGCGCACGGAGCGGATGCGGCTTCCCTGCGGCGCCGCTGAGTCGTAGGCGACGGTCATCCCCGAGACGTGCGCCGTGGGGCGGCCGGTGGCGACGGCGTTCTCCAGCGCGGCGCGGAGCTGCGCGCCGGTGGCCTCCACGCGGAAGATGGCGTTCTGAAAGGGCTGCATCTCGTAGAGCACGCCGTAGTTCACCGGACCGCCCGGGAGCCCTCTGCGGATGGAGCCGTTGTTGATGATGGACGCCTGCGCCCCCGCCGCCCGGCGGAATGCGTCCGCCAGCAGGTTGCCCAGCGGCCGCTCCCGCCCCTGGTTGACGAGCGGCTGCGCCGTCGTCACCACCACGCGCTCGGTGAGGGGGCGCACGTTCGCCTCCCACTCGCGCACCACCCGCTCGACGGCCGTGTCCGGCGTGACCTCGTCGGCGTAGGGGGTGCGGACGGCGCGGTACGACACGCGCGTGCGCCCGCCGCTCCGCTCCAGGTCGGTGACGCTGTAGGCCGCGCCGTACGACATCGCCTCGACGACGGGGGTGGCGCCGGCCATGGCGAGCACGCGCAGGTGCGTGTGGCCGCCGACCACCAGGTCCACCGGCTGGGTGAGGGCCCGCGCCACGTCCATCATCTCCCCCGAGCACTCGCGCGACTCCTCCTCGGGCGCGGTGCCGGGGACGCGGCACTCCGCGCCGATGTGCATCGTGACCACCACGAAGTCCACACCGGCGGCGCGCACCTCGCGCACCGCCTGGTCGATGGCGGGCACCGCGGGGCGGAACTCCAGCCCCGTCACTCGCCCGGGCACCACCATCTCCGGCGTGTTGGGAAGGGCGACCCCCACCACCCCCACGCGCACGCCGCGCCGCTCGATGACCGTATACGGCTTCACCCACTCGGGGCGGCGCCCGGTGCCCGCGTGGTAGAGGTTGGCCGCCACCCAGGGGAAGCGGCTCTCCCGCATGCGGTTGCGCAGGGTATCCTGGCCCCAGTCGAACTCGTGGTTCCCGGTGGCGGCCGCGTCGTACCCCATCGCGTTGAAGGCGGCGATGGTGGCGCGCCCCCAGCTCAGGTTGGAGATGGCCGTCCCCTGCATGTCGTCGCCGGCCGAGAGGAAGATGGTGGCTCCCGCGAAGCGCGCGGCGGCGCTGTCGAAGTGGGCGGCGAGCACCGCGGCACCACCGGCGGCGCGCGTCCCTCCCGAGCGCGGCGGCTGCGGCACGATGCGCCCGTGGATGTCGTTGGTGTGCACCACCCGCAACCGCTTAACCCCGGAGGGCGCGGCGGCGGAGGGGGTCTGCATCGAAGGAGCACAGGCGCCGCCCAGGAGGAGCGCGAGCGCGACTCCCAGCGGCGCGGTGGAGCGGAACCGGTTCATGCTGCTTCCGTAGCGGGTAAAACGTCGTCGGCGCTGAACAAGATACGCCGTCCACACCCGCCTTCGCACCCCGCGCGCCGGGGCGGGGATGGGGCAATGTGGGGCGTGCGCGTCCCAATTGCGCCCTTCTGTGACGGGCGCCGGAGCGCGAGCAAGATTGGTCAAGTGGCACAAATTCATGTGCCGGAACGCTTTAGCGGATCGTTCCGGCCCGGCTTGTTTTTTTTGTACACGCAGAACACTTTCGTTGTGCCCGCTGTACCCACCCCTCCCGCTGCCGAGGTACCATGATCGACTCCGCTGCCGTCCCCGCTCGTCTCAACGAGGATCCGTACCAGACCAGCACGATCCAACACGACGGCTCCGAGTACACGTTCCGCTTCTACAAGGGCTTCGCGAGCCGCGTGGTGTTCAATGCCCCGGATGGCACCCAGATCCCCGTTTACCAGCAGTCCGGCACCTTCAACTGCCAGGACACGGGCGGCCCAGTCCCGCGAAGCACCCTCACCGTCACCGGCGGACCGCTGGCGCTGGACATCGAGGTGGAGATCCTGGACGATCCCATCGGCCCGCCGGACTACCGGGGCCCTATCTCGGATCTGCAGATCGGGTTCAAGAAGCGGGGCACGCCGGTGACCCCGAACCCGCACGTGAAGCCCATCCGCGGCGGCGACCAGATCTCGCGCATCCAGGTCACCGAGCGCGGCAACGGCGGCAGGGGCGGGGTGCAGGCGCTGCAGTCGGACCCCGGCGGATCGGTGGAGGTGGACAACACGGCCGACACCTGCCCGCCGATCTGCGAATCCTGATCATGGAGGGAGACGCGGGGCGATGCTGATCCTATCCCTTCAATGGCTTCTCACGCTCCTGTTCATCCTGTTCGGGATCGTGGCGGCGACCGTGCCGCGCTACGTAAAGAGCGGGTCGCCCCGCCACCTGCTCCTGTGGTCGGTGACCGGGATCACGTTTCTCCTCCAGGGGTTGAACCGGCTCGCGCAGAACACCTTTGGCACGTGGGCGTACTTCGCGGGCCCGGAGACGCGGGTGTTCAGGAGCTACCTGGTGGCCCTTCCCGCCGCCAACCACAGCCGCACCTTCGCCATGCTGGCGTTCTGCGTTGTTCTCGGCGTGCTGACGTTCTGGCGGCGGGAGCTGTCGCGGAGTCTCACGCTTCTGTTGAGCGTTGGAGTGGTGCTGGCGGGGATGGGAGTGGGTGCGGTGGTCGGGTGGTACGAAGGCGCGTTCAGAATTCAGCCGCACTTCTCCGCGGTCGCCGTATCCGACGCCTTCGAGCTGGTCTTCCTCCTGGCCGCGCTCTTTGCGGTGCTGATAGGCAACCAGGTGGACAGGCTGCTGTGGCTGGCGCTAACGGCGTACACGTTCAACGTCGCGCTCAACATCCTGTGGATGATCGGGCTGAGTGCGTTGGGGGTAGCGTGGGCTCCCTCCGTGCTGCACATGAACCTGTACCGGGTGACGCTGCTGGCCATCATGGTATGCGCCGCGATGCGGAGGGTCTACCTCGCCCGCAGGGAGATTCCCACTCGCGGCTTGCTGGAAAGTGTTCCTCCGCAGGCTTCCGCGATGAGCATGGGGTGATGGCCGGGAAGCCGCCGCAGGCATAAGCGATTCGCGCGGAAAGAAAAGGGGCCCTGCTCGAGGTTCGAGCAGGGCCCCGTCTCCATGAAGCACGTTGGCTCAGGGCCATTCGCGGTACTTCACGAGGAGGCCGGCCAGGACCAGCCAGAAGAGGCCGTAGCCCAGCGCGTACGCCGCCGCGCCCCAGGCCACGCCGCCGGAAAGGAGCGCGTTGTAGACGTCGCTCACGGCGGAGTGCGGCGGGAGGATGAAGGAGATCGCCGCGCGCACCCCGGGGGTGAAGGGGAGCACCGGCGACGCCTGCATCAGACTCAGCCAGGTGTCGGTGAGGAAGAAGAGGATCACCGCCAGGAACCCGTCGCCTCGCGGCACCAGGGCGGAGAAGAAGGCGGTGAGCCCGCCGTACACCACCGCCAGGAGGAGCGCCTGGAGGAGGAAGGAGGGGCCTACCCGGATCTCTCCCCACGCCGCGAGCTGTGCAAAGAACCAGAAGAAGGCGGCGGCCAGCATCGCCAGCGCCAGGGAGAGCACCCAGCGCAGGCCGTAGAAGGCGAGCGGCCGGGTGGGGTGCGAGAAGGCGAGGCGGTAGTAGCCGCGCCGCCGGTCGGTGGCGATGAAGCCGGCCAGCAACGCCACCATCCCCACCGTCGCCAGGTTGGCGATGGTGAAGGAGATGCCGAACGGCTCCAGCAGCTCGGACACGTCCCCCGGCGACTCGGCGGGGTGCTCGTGGAGCGCGGGGTCGGCCAGGTAGAAGATGAAGCCGGCCAGCGCGAGCGCCGCGATCCGCCAGCGCAGCTGCCGCAGGAGGATGGGGATCATCGCACACCCCCGCGCACGCGCTCTTCCAGGCGCAGCCGCTGCGGCGCCAGCGCGCGCACCACCACCCCGCGGGCCAGCAGCGCCGCCAGCCGCTCGCTGATCTCGCGCGGGGAGGCGGGGTCCACGCGAAAGGCCCAGGGCGCGCCCTCCTCCTCCAGCGCGCCGGGAAAGATCTCGTGCACCACCTTCACCGCGCCGGGGGTGTCCTCCACCTCCAGGCGGTAGGGCGGATCGATGCCCTCGGCGGCGCGCAGGTCCAGCAGCTCGCGCACGCGGCCGGTCTCCAGCACGGCCACGAGGTCGGCGGTGCGCTCCAGCTCGTCCAGGTTGTGCGAGGCGATCAGCAGGGTGCGCTGGGGGTCTTCCGCGCGCCACTCGGCCACGACGCTGCGGAGGCGGGCGATCCACTCCGGGTCCAGCCCGCTTGTCGGCTCGTCCAGCACCATCACGCCGCGCGGGGCGAGGAGGGCCTGCGCCATCGCCAGGCGCTGGAGGTTGCCCTTGGACAGGTAGCCCACCCTGCGATGCGCCACCGCCGCGATCTCCATCCGCTCCATCACGTCGTCCACGCGGGCGCGGGCGTGCTCCACCTCGGCCAGGGCGGCGTAGGCGTCCAGCGCGCCGCGCGTGGTCCACGACGGGGGGATCGCCACCAGCTCGGATACGTAGGCCACGCCGTGCTTCTCCACGTAGCCGCGCGGCGCCATCCCGTGCACCTCCACCCGGCCCTGGGTGGGGCGGATGTAGCCCAGGAGGAGGCGGATCAGCGTGCTCTTGCCGGCGCCGTTGGGACCCACGATCCCCAGCGCGGTGCCGGGGGGCACTTCCAGCGTCACGCCGTCCAGGGCGCGCACGGGGCCGCCGCGCGCGCGCGCCAGCGGCCCGGCGAATTCCTTTACCACGTCGGTGAAGCGGATCATGGGCGGGAGCGTACCGTGGGCCTCCGCCGGGCGCAAGGGCGCGGAACGGTTTCTGCGCCGCCCTTGCGCCCATGAACACGCCCAGGCACGCACACGAGCATCCCGAGCGGGGCGCCCTCCGCCCCCTGCTGCGCGGCATCGGCCGGTGGGTGGGCGGATTCCACGCGGCGGTCGGCACCTTTCTCCTGCTGGCGATGGCGGTGATGCTGGCCGGCGTGGCCGCCTTCGCCGCCCTCGCCGACGCCGTCACATCGGGCGAGACGGAGGCCGCCGACCGCGCCATCCTCCTCTGGCTCAACAAGCAGGCGAGCCCGCGGCTGGACGACTTCGCGATGAACGTGACGGCGCTGGGCTCGGGCCTGGTGGTGGGGATCGTGGTGGCGGTCGCCAGCGTGTACCTGTGGGGGAGCCGACACCGCTACTCCGCCGTGCTGCTCTGGATCGCGCTGGGCGGGTCCTGGATCCTGAGCAGCATCCTGAAGGCTTTCTTCAACCGTCCCCGCCCCGACCTCTTCCCCTGGCGCACGCCGCACGCCTTTCAGGCATCCTTCCCGTCCGGCCATTCCATTACGGCGATGGTGGGCTACGCGACGCTGGCCTACCTCGTCGCGCGGCTGATCCCGCAGCGCGGCCTGCGCTGGTTCACCGTCTGCGCGGCGGCGACGATCGTGGCGCTGGTCGGATGGTCGCGGATGTACCTGGGCGTGCACTGGCCCTCCGACGTGCTGGGCGGCTTCGCCACGGGGCTGGCCTGGGCATCGTTCTGCGGCCTGGGCCTGAGCGCCGTGCGCTACTTCCGCTACCGCCGCCCGGAGCTCACCGCGGAGGAAGAAGACCTGGAGAAGTGAGGAGACAGTGGGCTCACACGGAGACACGGAGCCACAGAGAGAGAGAACTTCTTGCTTTCTCCTCCGTGCCTCTGTGTCTCTGAGTGAGATTGCTGTTCGGATCAGCGCGGCATCGCTTCGCCGGCCGTGGACGCGAGCGCGAGGGTGGCGGTGCGATCCGGCAGGAGGGCTTCCGGGGTGCGCGCGATGCGGAGCGCGGTCGCGGGGCGGGAGCCGCCGAGGCGCGCCAGCACCGGCGCGGGTTCGGCGCCCGCGAGGCGCAGCTCGTCGCCTACCCGCGTGGCGTAGGCGCCGCCGGCGCGCGCGTACACGTCCGGAAGGATGGTCACCGAGTCGGCGGCCACCTCGGTCAGGCGGTACTCGATGCGGGCGCGCACCCGGCCCGAGAGCGCGACTTCGCGGGTCGCGCGCGGCGTGCGGGCCAGGTGCGCCAGCGTGCTGTCTGAGATGGGCGAGCCGTCCGCGCGCAGGATCATCGTGGCCAGCTCCATCACGTCCGCGTTGCGCATGCGGATGCAGCCGTGCGACGCGGGGCTCCCCAGGAAGCGCTCGTTCCCCGCGGGCGTGCCGTGCACGTAGTAGTCGCCGAAGAGGTGGATCTTCACCCGCCCCATCGGATTCGACCACCCGGGACCGGTCTTCTTCTCGCCGCGCGCCCAGGCCGCGCCCGGCGGGGGCGTCCACGTGGGGTTCCACACCATCCGCCGCAGCCCGGTGGCGCCCGTGGGCGTGGCGTAGCGCGCGCGGCCCACCGACACCGGGTAGGAACGCACGCGCTCGCCGCCCTGCATCACGTCCAGCCGGCCGGCGGGGATGTTGACGACCAGCTCCATGGGCCCCTGCGCGCGGGCGGGAGCGGCGATGGCGGAAGCGCCCAGGATCAGCGCGGTCGAGGTCAGGCGAAGAAGAGTGGCCATGGTCGGGTTTGGGTCTGTCGTTGCGGGCCGCGGGGGGCGCTTCCTCCATCCCTCCCGTCGCGACCGCCGGCGCTGCAACCGCCTGCGGCCATCTACGTCGCGCCCCGTGCGGTGTTTCAGGCGGCGAGATCGTGGTGGCAACGTACCCGTATCACCTTCGGGCCACATTGGTCATCTGACCCCCCACCGGTAAACGCTGGACGGACCGGCCGCGACGCCGCACATTGCGGTGCGTCGCCTCCCTGCCGTGCCACATTTCGGCTATCTCCCCGGATCTCCAGATGCGCAGACTCGCCGCGGGTGTCGTGCTCGCCCTTTTCGCCTCCGCCGGATCCATCGCGGCCCAGACGGCGCCGATCGCGCTCTCCGACGCGGACGGGCAGGAGCTCGCCATCGAGGAGATGAACGTGCGGAGCGCCATCGAGGGCGTGTTCTCGCTCACCGAGATGGAGATCGTGTTCCGCAACCCGCACGGGCGGCGGATGGAGGGGCGCTTCACGGCGACGCTTCCGGAGGGCGCCACCGTGAGCCGCTTCGCCAAGGAGGTGGACGGGCGGCTGATGGAGGGCGAGGTGGTGGAGCGGGTGCGCGCCAACCGGGTCTACGCCGAGATCCTCCACCAGATGCGCGACCCCGCGCTGCTGGAGCAGGACCAGGGGAACCGCTTCAGCGCGCGCGTCTTTCCCATAGAGGCGAACGGGCGCGTGCGGGTGGTGCTCGGATATACGCGGCTCCTTCCGCTGGAGGCGGGGGTGCGCACCTACCGCCTCCCCCTGCGCGGGCTGCCGCGGATCGGGATGCTGCGGGTGACCGCCCACGTGCGCCCGCTTCCGCACGAGGAGCAGGCGCGCGCGACGCTCTTTGGCCCCGCCGGCAGCCGCACGGTGGCCGGGGGGGCGATGGCGTTCGAGAACGAGAGCTTCACCCCCACCGAGGACCTGGAGATCGCCTGGCGCCCGCGCGCCGGAGCGCCGCGAAGCTACCTGCTGCGCGCGGGGCAGTTCTACCTGGCGGGTACGAGGCCGACGGTGCCGGCCCCGCGGCCGGAGCAGGGGATGCGCTGGGTCTTCTTCCTGGACACCTCCGCCTCCGCGGCCGAGGGGATGGAGCACCGGCTGGCCGCGCTGCGCACCGTGCTCGGCGCGCTGCCGGGGGGCACGGTGGAGCTGCACGCCTTCGACCAGGCGGTGAGGCCACTGGGCACATTTGCCCCGCGCGAGGCCGGGGAGCGCGTGGAGATGCTCCTGCGCCGGCGCGGCTTCCTGGGCGGCACCGACCTGCACGGGGCGCTGGCCGCCATCGCCGCCCGCGCCGCCCGCGAGCCCGGCACGCGATTCGTGCTGGTGAGCGACGGGGCCGCCACCATGGGCGCCACAGATCCGGCCGAGCTCTTCCGTCCCCTTGCGCGCATGCCGGCGAGGACGCGGCTGAGCGTGCTGGTGCTGGGCGCGCGCGAGGACGGCTCCACCCTGCGGCCGATCACCGAGGGGCGCGGCCGCATCGTGCGCGTGCCCTTTACCGAGCGGATGCGGGAGCACGCCCGCGCCGCCGCCGCGCGCCTGGCGCTGCCGCTGGGGCGCAGCGTGGCCGTGCGCGACGGCGCCGCCGAGCTCCTTCACGTCCGCGGCGCGGACGACCTGCAGGAGGGCGGCGAGGTGCTCGTGCTGGGCCGCCTTCGCGAGGGGGCGGCGAGCCGCCTGTCGGTGGACGGCGCCCCCGTCGGCGGCGCGGCGGCGCTGGACGAGGAGCGCTTCGGCCCCCTGCTGGTGCGCGAGTTCTACCGCGCGCACCTGGAGAAGCTGGTGGACGACGAGCGCGACGCGGACGGTCCGGAGGCCCGCAAGCGGCTGGCGGAGGAGCAGGTCCGCCTGAGCCTGGAGCACCGCGTGATGGTGCCGCGCACCACGATGCTGGTGCTGGAGAGCGAGGCCGACTACGAGCGCTTCGGCCTGCGCCGCACCGCGCTGGCGGAGATCCTGGCCGTGGGTCCGCGCGGGATCGAGCGGCTGGACCGCGCCCGCGCCCCGCTGCCTGGGGGCGCGCTCGCGCTCGCCGATTCGGCCGACGGCGAAGACATGGCGGAGGAGCCGGAGGAGCGGACCGCCGAGGCCCCGCCGGCGAGCGCGCCTCCTCCTCCTCCTCCTCCTCCTCCCCCTCCGATGAGCGCGCCGCCGCCGCCGCCCGCGGTCGAAGTCCCGCCGCCGCCAGTCGCGCCGGTCCCGCCGCCGCCCCCGGCGTCCGTGCCCCCGCGGGCCCCCCTGTCCGCGACGCTCAACCTGGATGGGGCGGTGGCGACGGGAACGGCGTCCCGGGCCCGGGCCGAGTTGCCGAAGTGGGTGAGCGCGACCCGCTTCGCGCCGGGCGAGGTGAGTTCTCTGCGGGCGCGGCTCCGCGCGAACCCGCGCGACCGCGCCCTCTACAATCAGCTCAGCGAGGCGCTGGGCGAAGCCGGCCTGTGGCGCGAGATGCGCGAGGTGGCGTTCCGCTGGCAGCCGATGGACCCCGACAACCCGCAGGTCTACGAGAGCCTGGCGCTGGCGAGCCACGCGCTGGGGCGCGCGGAGGAGGCGGTGCGCGCCACCGGATCGCTGGTGGAGGTGGCGCCCTCCAAGCCGGAGATGCTCCAGCGCGCCGCCCTCCTCCTCTGGCGGATCGGGGCGCGCACCGAGTGGGAGGCGCCGGCCCGCCGCGCGGTGGAGATGCGCCCCGACCTGCCGAACCCGCACCGCACGCTCGCGCTCCTCCTCTGGCAGTCGGGTCGCGCGGAGGAGGCGGCCACCGTGCTGGAGGGGGTGCTCGCCGGGCCCGTCGACCGGTGGTATGGCAACGTGGCAGAGGTGGTGAGGCAGGAGCTGGGCTACGTGTACCGCTCGTGGATGCGCAGCGCGCCCCGCCGCGCGGCCGAGATCCGCCGCCGCGCCGCGCGGCACAACGTCGACCTGGAGCGCACCGAACGCCTGCGCATCACCATGACCTGGGACACCGACGGCAACGACGTGGACCTGCACGTGGTGGATCCCGTCGGCGCCCACGTATTCTACGCGGCCCCGAAAGCCCCCAGCGGGATCAAGCTCCTGGAGGACATCACCGAGGGCTTCGGCCCCGAGGTGGTGCTGACGGACCGCGTGCTTCCGGGCAGGTACCACGTCGGCGTGAAGTACTACGCGGCGGGCCCCATGGGGATCAGCCGCGGCATGGTGGTGGTGATGGAGCCCGCCCGCGCCGGCGACGTCCGCGTGCGGATCGAGCCCTTCCGCCTCCTCCCGGACCGCGGCGACGTGCAGCGCGTCCTCGTCCTCGATCCGGTGGCGGCGAGCCGGTAAACATCCCAGGGAACCCGGGCCGGCCGTCGTCGTATGGAGGCGGGCCCGGGACGGCCCGCCGGCACCATCACCCATCCTGCACCGATGCTTCCAGACCGACACGCGGCAGCCTCCAGGCTTCGCCTGCGCCGGGCGCTGCTCTTTGCGGCGCTCGGCTACGCCTACGTGGCGGCCGTGCTCGCCCTGCTCTGCGGCGTGATCGTCCTTTCCGTGAAGCTCGGGCTGGGCGCGGTCGGCTGGTACGCGCTGGGCGGGCTGGTCTTCTACATGATCATCGCGCTCCTGGTGGGGTTCGCGCCCCCCACCGGAAGGCCCGTAACGCGGGAGGAGTGCCCCGAGCTCTTCCGCGCGATCGACCGCGCACGCGGGGAGATGCGCGCGCCCGCGCTGGACGGCGTGTTCCTGACCCACGAGCTGAACGCGGGTGTGATGGAGCGCCCGCGCTTCGGGACGGTGGGATGGACCCAGCGCTACCTCATGCTGGGCCTCCCCCTGCTGTACGCGCTCTCGGAGGACGAGATGCGCGCGATCCTGGCGCACGAGCTCGCCCACCTCTCGCGCCAGCACAGCCGCTCGCGCCGTCTCCTTGCGCGCGCGGAGGCGACCTGGCAGGTGCTGGTGACGGGCTTCACCCACTCGTTCCGCTGGGCCTCCTTTCTCTTCGTCCCCTTCTTTCGCTGGTACACGCCCCGCCTGGAGGCACGGACCCAGGAGGCGAGCCGGGGCCACGAGTTCGAGAGCGACCACCTCGCCGCGCGCGTGTCCGGCGTGGCGGTGGCGGCGCGCGCCCTCCTGCGCCTCACGTTGTGGACGGTGCGGCTGGAGCGGGTGGTGTGGCCGTCCGTCTTCCGCGGCTCGCTGGAGCGGCCCGCGCCCGCCGTGGACGACTTCCTCGGCGTGCTGGATGCGGTGGGCGAGCCGCTCGGCCGGGCGGAGCTGGAGCGCGGGGTGCGCGCGGCGCTGCGCGACCGCACGCTGGACAGCCACAGCCATCCCAGCCTGGCGGACCGCCTGGAGGCGCTGGGCGCGGACCCGGCGGAGGCGGAGCGCGCCCTGGCGGCGGGGGCCTCAGAATCGGGCGCGGCGGCGTTCCTGGGCCCGGCCGCCCCGGCGCTGGCCGCGGAGGTGGGCACGGCGTGGGCGGAGTCCGCCGGGCCGCTCTGGCGGCAGTGCCACGCCGACGCCCGCGTCTGGACGGATGCCGCGCAACCCGCCGCGGATGCGACGTGGGCGCACGCGCGCTGGGCGGCGCACTGCGAGCCCCCGGAGACCGCCATCCCCCTCCTCCGCCGCGTGCAGGACCGCACCGAGGCGCGCGTGCTCCTGGGCACCCTCCTCCTCCATCAGGAGGACCACGCCGCCCACGACGAGGCCGTGCGGCTGCTGGAAGCCGAGAGCCGCCGCGACACGGCGTCGGCCATCCAGGCCAACGAGGCGCTGGAGCAGTACTACGCGCGTGTGGGGTGGCCGCGCGACCTTCAGCGCTGCCGCGAGCGCCGCACCCGGCTGCGCGAGGTGGCGCTGCGTGCCCTGCAGGAGCGCGCCACGGTCTCGTGGCGCGACACGCTGCGCCCGTACCCCCTTCCGTCCTCCGCGCGCGACGAGCTCGTGGCGGCGCTGCGCGAGTTCCCGGAGATCCGCGGCGCGTACCTGGTGCAGAAGAAGTCGCGCGAGGACGGCGAGGCGCCGGCGGTGGTGCTCGCGGTAGAAGCGGGCACCCCCTGGTACCGGTACAGATCCGAGGGACGCACGCTGGAGGTGTGCCGGCGCCTCCTTCCCCGCATCCAGCTCCCCGAGCCCGTGGACGTAATCCTCCCTGTGGACAGCGCCTACTCGCTCCGCGCGCGGCTGCGCAACCTCGCCGGGGCCGAGGTCTACCGCCGGGAAGGGCCGCCCGCCGCCGCCGCGTCCGTCTCCGTCGGGTGGTCCGCGCCCGCGTGGTACTCGCCGCGCAACCTCCTGGTGGCGGGCGTCGTGGGAGTGGTTCTCATCGCCGGCATCGCCTCCGTCGCGGACCCGGACGACGCGCCCTCCACCGCCGCGGAGCAGTCTGCCGAGGTGGGCAAGCTCCGCGCGGCCGCCACCCTGAACCCCCAGGACCCGGTCGCGGCGCGCGATTACGCGTGGGCGCTGGTGGACGAGGAGAGGTGGGACGAAGCGGTTCCGGCGCTCGACGAGGCGGTGCGCCTCAACCCGAGCGACGTCAATCTGCGCAACTCGCTGGGGTGGGCGCTGATCCAGAAGGAGGAGTTCGCGGACGCCGTTTCGCACCTGCGCATCGCGACCGTCATGGACTCCGCGCACGTGGATGCGCGGCACAACCTCGCCTGGGCGCACCTGCGCCAGGGGCAGTACGCCGCGGCCGAGCCCGAGTACCGCCGAGTGATACGGCTGGCCCCGCGCCGCGCCAACGCGCACGCCGAGCTCGGCTCGGTGCTACTCTACCTGAACCGGCTGGACGAGTCCGAGCAGGAGCTGGACGAAGCGGTGCGCCTGGACGCCTCCGATCCCTGGACCCACCTGGTGCGCGCGCGGGTGAAGAAGGCGGTGGGCGATCTGGGCGCGGCTGCCGAATCGTATCGCAAAGCCGCTGCGCTCGATCCCCAGGCGTACATCTGGGTCGAAGTGGGGCACATCGAGCATCTGCGCGGCAACTTCCGCGAGTCCGCCGCCGCGTTCGAGATGGCCGCAAAGGCGGATCCGAAGTACTTCGAAAAGGACGAGTACCGGCGCGAGATCTGGGAGGCATCGCGCGCGGGGCGGATGTACGTGCCGCCCGAATCGTAGCGAACTGCAACCGCGTCCTCACACAGAGACACAGAGGGGTACAGCAAGGAATAGAGGGAGGGGCTTCTGTTCCTCTATGGCTTGCCGGCTCCCATCGGGCCGTCCGCATGCAGGGTGCGTTCGTGAGGTGGCTGTACGGTTGCGCCTCGGCAGGTTTATCTCAATATTGTGATTGACGGCGCGCGGTCGTCTGTTTATCGTCTCCCTCCACTCCGGAGGAGACGACGATGCCGCAGACCGTGGTGGTGTTCTACGCCGAGGGGAACGTGTGTCCCTTCCTAGAGTGGATGGACGGATTGAGCACCGGCGTGCAGGACAAGCTGATCGCCCGCGTCGAGCTGCTGGAGCGGAGCGGGCACGAGCTCCGGCGGCCGCACGCGGACACGCTGCGGGATGGAATCCACGAGTTGCGCGCGGTCTCTCAGCGGGTCAACTATCGCGTGCTCTACTTCTTCAACGGCAGGGTGGCGGTGATATCCCACGGGATTACCAAGGAAGGGAGGGTGCCACCCGGGGAGATCGACCTGGCGGTGGAGCGAAAACGGCGCTTCGCGGGCGCGCCGGAGAAGTACACGTACCGGGAGGAGCGTTGATCATGGAAAGGGAAGGCCGCACCCGGGGCGCAGGCGGCATCCTCCGGCGCCGCTACGTCGGTGGGAACGCAAGCCGCGCGGCCTCGGTAGAGCGGGAGCGGGCGAACGCGGAGATCGCGCAGTTGATTCACGACCGCCGCACCACGGCCGGCCTCACGCAGAAGCAGCTCGCGGAGCTGATCGGCACGCGCCAGTCGGTGATCAGCCGGCTGGAGGACGCGGACTACGACGGGCACTCGCTAAGCATGCTCCAGCGCGTCGCTGAGGCCCTGGAGCAGAAGGTCCAGGTGCGGATGACCCCGGCCGACCCCGAGGCGGGGACGATCCGCTTCGCGTTCCGCGAGATCATGCGCGGGTTGCGGAAGCGGAAGGGGCTCACCCTGGACGAGCTGGCGGACCGGATCGGCGCGGATCGGGAGGAGCTGGCGGCGATGGAGCGCCAGGAGGGCTACCAGCCGTCTCCGCATCTCCTCGACGAGCTCAGCCGCTTCTATGAGCTCCCCCAGCGGAAGCTTGCCGCGCTTGCCGGCGCCGTCTCGGGGGTGGAGCCGGCGCTCCGGGAGCAGGCTTCGCGCTTCGCCGCCCAGTTGGAATCGTTCGCCAAGCTGTCTGCCGCGGAGCGCCGCACGGTGGACGAGTTCGTGAGCTTCCTGAAGACCAGTCCCTGACCGCAACGGCAACTGCGGTCTCACACAGAGACACAGAGAGGTACAGCAAGGGAGAACTACAAGAAGTTCCTCTGGGTTCTTGCAGTTCTACTCTGCGTCTTTGTGTGAAACTGCCGAGGCATTGTCCCGCCACGGGGGGAAGGGTAGCTTCGGGCACTCCGAATCCACCCCTGCGACCGACGATGCCGAGCGACCCCATCCTCAGCCACAGCCACGTCCACGCCCCCGGCCGCACGCCCGAGCGTTGGCTCCTGGTGCTGCACGGCATCTATGGCTCCGGGCGCAACTGGGGCACGATCGCGCGGCGGCTGGTGGAGCGCCGGCCGGAGTGGGGCGCGGTGCTCACCGACCTGCGCATGCACGGCGGCTCGCGCGGCTTCGCGGGGCCGCACACCGTGGCCGCCAGCGCCGGGGACGTGGCCGCGCTCGCCGGGCACCTGCAGGGCGAGGTGGCGGCGGTGATGGGGCACTCGTTCGGCGGCAAGGTTGCGCTCACCTACGCGGGCACCGCACCGGCCGGGCTGCGGCAGGTGTGGATCATGGACTCCACCCCGGCCGTGCGCGCGCCGGAGGGGAGCGCGTGGCGGATGATCGAGGCGATCCGCTCGCTGCCACCCGAGTTCGCGTCGCGCGCGGAGGCGGTGCAGGGGCTGATGGCGAAGGGGTACGACGAGGGGCTGGGCGCGTGGATGGCCATCAACCTGGAGCCGCACGAGGGGCGCTACCGCTGGCGCCTGGACTTCGACGTGATGGAGGAGATGCTGCGCGACTTCTTCCGCGCCGACCTGTGGGAGACGGTGGCGCGCCCGCCGGAGCGGGTGGAACTGCACTTCGTGAAGGCCAGCGAGTCCAACACGCTGGAAGAGTCCGCCGCGGCGCGCGTGGAGGCGGCGGGGGCGGCCACCGGGCGCGTCTTCCTCCACCGGCTGGAGGGCGGGCACTGGATCAACACCGACAACCCCGAGGGGGTGCTCGACCTCCTCGTACGGAACCTGCCGTAGCCGTGTCGCTCATCATCCGCCGCGCCCACCCCGACGATGCCCCGCGCATGGCCGCTCTGGCGCGCGCCCATGCCGCCGCGGTGACGCCGGAGTACGTCGCGGCGCATCCTGTCTTCACCGCATCGGAGGGGACGCGGCTCGTAGGATTCTACGCGCTGGAGGACGAAGGGGAGCGCTGGACGCTCCGCCACCTCTGGGTCGCCCCGGAGTGGACGGGGCGGGGGCGCGGCCGGTGGATGTTCACCGACGCGGTGCGGCGCGTGCGCCGGGCCCACGCTGCGGCGCTGCGCCTGGTGCCCGAGCGGGGGGCGGAGGCGTTCTTTCTGAAGATGGGCGTCGCCGCGGTGGGGGGTGGGCCGGTGCTGGAGCTGGACCCCGCCACCTGGGAGGAGCCGCTTGCTGAAAGCATGTCAGACTCGGCCTTCGCCGAGTAGCACCAGCACCACGTCGCCCACGTTCGTCCCGGTGGGGCCGGTGACCACCAGCTCGCCGGTGGCGCGGAAGAAGGTGTGGCTGTCGTTGCGGTCGAGCGCGGCGCGCGCATCCTCGCCGCGCTCCCTTGCGCGCGCCACCGTGCCGGAGTCCACGATGGCCCCGGCGGCGGGGGTGGGCCCGTCCACTCCGTCCGTACCCAGCGTGGCGGCCACCACCCCGTCTTCATCGGCGATCTCCAGCGCAAGGGCGAGAGCGAGCTCCTGGTTGCGCCCGCCTCGCCCCTTTCCGCGCACCGTCACCGTCGTCTCGCCGCCGAAAAGGAGCGCGAGCGGGCCGTCGTGCTCCCCGCGCCGCCGCCGGGTGACCGCGGCGATCTCGCGGGCGGCGTCGCGCGCCTCTCCCTCCAGGTCGTCCGCGACGATCTCGGCGCGGTAGCCCAGCTCCTGCGCGGCGCGCGCTGCCCCGGCGAGCGCATCCCGCACCGACGCCACCACGTGCGCCGATGCGCGGCGGAACGCGGGGTCGCGGGGCTTGGGCGTCTCCGGTACCATCCCGGCGGCGCCGGCCTGGAGGTGGGCCATCACGGCATCGGGCGCCCTCAGCCCGTACTTCCGCAGCACGTCCACCGCCTGCGCAAAGGTGGTGGTGTCGGGCACGCCGGGCCCCGAACCGATCACGTCGAGCGGCGACGCTACCACGTCCGAGATCGCGAGCGTCACCAGCCTCGCCGGTGCGGCCGCGCGCGCCAGCCCGCCCCCCGCGATGCGCGACAGGTGCTTGCGCACGGCGTTCATCTCGCCGATCCCGGCCCCGGCGCGCAGGAGGGCCGCCGTCACCTCCCGCACGTCCGTGAGCCCCACCGCGGCCGGCGGGCACGGCCACAGTGCCGACGCCCCGCCGGAGAGCAGGCAGAGCACCAGGTCGCGCTCCCCCGCCGAGCGCGCCACCCGCAGCGCCGCCACCGCGCCGGCGAGGCCGTGCGTGTCCGGCACGGGGTGCGCGGCTTCCCACACCTCGATGCCCGGCAGCTCCGCGCGCCCGCCGTGCGGCACCGTGATGCATCCCCCCGCCGCGCGATCGCCGAGCACCTCCAGGGCACCGCGCGCCATTCCCGCCGCCGCCTTCCCCGCGCCCACCATCAGCACCCGCTCCACCTCCCCCAGCTCCACCCTCTCCCCGCCAACCGTCAGCGCATCGCCCTCACGCCCGAGTGCACGGAGCACGGCTTCGCGCGGGTCCACCGCATCTATCGCGGCGTCGAGGATGCGGCGGGCGTCGTCACGCAGGGGCATGGGCGGGTCTGGGGGTTAGGGCGGCGGGAAAGGGCGTGCGTGAGCTGGTGCGTCTCTAGCAATCGACACCGCATGTACCTACGTTGGCGCGCCAGATCACGCCACCCGTCGTGCAGCTCCGATCCTATGCTCCGGGGATATGACGATCAAGCGAATGGACAACGTTCTCATCGTTGTCGAAGACATCGAGGCTGCCAAGGCGTTCTTCACCGAGCTCGGGATGGAGCTGGAAGGCGAGACGACGGTCGAGGGGCGCTGGGTGGACCAGACCGTCGGCCTCGAAGGCGTCCGGGCCGACATTGCCATGATGCGGACCCCGGACGGCCACAGCCGGGTCGAGCTGACGAAGTTCCACACGCCGCCGCCAGTCAGAGCCGAGCCGGCAAACGCGCCGGCGAACACGCTGGGCATACGCCGCATCATGTTCGCCGTGGACGACGTCGACGACGTTGTTGCCCGCCTGCGCCGCCACGGTGCCGAGCTCGTCGGAGAGATCACGCAGTACGAGGACATCTACCGGCTCTGCTTCGTGCGCGGCCCCGAGGGCATCATCATCGGACTGGCCCAGCAGCTAAGGTGAGACTCTCGATGGCCGCGGCACCAACGCACTAACGCACTTACGCACTTCATCCCTTCACCGGCGTCAGCGCCGGGCGGCCGCCCAGCACCGCGTGCACGTTGCGGGCGGCGAGCATCGCCATCTCCGTGCGGGTGCCGCGCGTGGCGGAGCCGATGTGGGGGAGGAGGACGACGTTCGGGAGCTCCAGCAGGCCCGGGTGCACGGCGGGCTCGTGCTCGTACACGTCGAGCCCCGCCGCGGAGAGCGGCCCGTCGCGGAGGGCATCGACCAGGCCCGCTTCGTCCACCAGCGCGCCGCGGGCGGTGTTGATGAGGACGCTCCCCGGGCGCATCCGGCGGAGGGCGTCGCGGCCAAAGGCGTGGCGCGTCTCGGGAGTGAGCGGCGCGTGGAGCGACAGGACGTCGCTGCGGGCCAGGAGCCCGTCGAAGTCCACGCGCTCCGCCCCGAATGCGCGCTCGTCGTCAGCCGAAAGCGGGGTGCGGGAGTGGTAGACCACGCGCATCCCGAAGCCCCCAGCCCGCCGCGCGACCGCCCGCCCGATGCGTCCCATCCCAAAGATCCCCAGCGTCCGCCCTTCGAGGTCGCCGCCGAGGTAGTCCCAGAATCCCCACCCGCCGAACTCCCCCGCGCGCAGCGAGCGCTCCGCCTGCGGAAGCCGCCGCACCGCCGCCAGGATCAGCGCCCACGCCAGCTCCGCCGTCGCGCCGGTGAGGACGTCGGGGGTGTTGGTCACGACGATCCCGCGCGCGCGGCACGCCGCCACGTCCACGTGCTCGTACCCGACCACGGCGTTCGCAACCACGCGCAGCCGCGGCGCCCGCTCCAGCAGCGCCGCATCCACCCGGTTCGTCAGCAGGCAGAGGAGCGCCTGCGCCTCGCCCAGCGCATCGCGCCATCCATCCGGCCCGGCGACCGTCCCCACCTCGCGCAGCAACGCCAGCGCCTCGTCCGGAAGCGGAAAGGTGGTCGCGATGATCGGCTCAGGCATCATCCTCGAATTCGGCAAAAGCAGCTTCACACAGAGCCGCGGAGGGGAAGGGCAAGGGCACAGAGAAAACCTTTTTGTCGTTCCTTGCCGTTATCTCTGTGTCTCTGTGTGAGGGAAATTCCCGATGGCCTTCTCCCACAGCGATATGCTCGCGCCCGCCAGCCCCAGCTTGGTGTGCTCGCGGATGCTCATTTCGCTGAACCCCAGCGCCTTCACAACGGGATGGATGGCGAGGCGGCGGCGCTGGAAAGCGGTGCGCAGGCGGCGGATGCCAAGCGCGGCGAGGCGGCCTTCGAGCGCGGCCAGGGCCTCGCGCGCCACGCCCGTGCCCCGATGCGCGGGCGCGACCAGGATCATCCCCAGCAACGCCACGTCCGGCTCAGGATGCGCGGCCCACCAGCCAAGCGCGCCGGCATCGGTGCCGTCGGCCAGCGAGATCAGCGCAACCTCGCGGCCGGGGCGCGCGGCCGCCTCGCGGAGCTCGTGCGCGGCGCTCTCGGGCGTGGCACTCTCCAGCCCGGCCACGACGGCGAAGTAGTCCGGCGTGGCGTCGAAGACGGCCTGCAGGCGCGGCGCGTCGTCCAGCCCCAGCGGGCGGATGACGAGACGCGCGGACTCGATGACGGGATCTTCCTGGGACGGCACGCGCTGCACGGTTCGGGACACGGCGGAAGCGGGCCGGGAAGTTGCCCCGGACCGGCCCGTGGCGTCAAGTTACCCACCGCGCGCGTCCGCCCGTGGATGCGGCCGGGGGAGATCCACAGCGGAAGGCGGGGAGCGGTTCGGTGAGCGCACAACTGGAGTCGCGGCACTTCTACAACACGGGCGACGCGGTGCAGCACGTGGCCGGCGTCATGGGCTGGATCGTGGAGGGGTTCGCCCTCTGGGCCGTGGTCCGCTGGGACGATGGCAGGCAGGAAGAGGTGGACCAGCTCGACCCCACCATCTGGGTGGTGGAGCGGGCGGCGAGGGAGTAGCGTTCACCGGAACAGGAGCGGCACGATGAAGTACGCGGTCGTCATCGAACGGGGCCCGACCGGTTTCGGCGCGTACGCTCCCGACCTTCCGGGGTGCGCCGCCGTCGCGGAGAGCGAGGAAGAGGTGCGCGAGCTGATCCGAGAAGCCATCGAATTCCACCTCGACGCGTTGCGCGAGGACGGCGCGGCGATCCCGGCCTCCGTGACGCGCATCGGGTACGTCGAAGTGCCGGATGCGGGGTGCTGATGGCGCACTTCGACCCGAGCTGGTGCGCCCGCATCAACGCGCACAAAGCCGCCGAGCCCGCCGCTCCCCCGCCTGAGCCCGCGCCCCCACGTTTCCGCGAAATGGAGGTGCCCACGCAGCACTTCTGCGACATCTGCGGTGTGGAGATGTACGACCACAACTGCAAGATCGTCTGCCCCAACTGCGGATACAAACGGGACTGCACGGACCCGTGAGCGAGCTGCTGTGATCGATGCTGATGATCAACAAAGCCCGGTTCCGCCGTCGCGGAGCCGGGCTTTTTGCGTAAAGGAGCGCTGGCGGGCTCCGCGCGCCTGCGGCCGGGCAGCGCGTGCGGCGGCTGGCGGAACGTTGCGATTGTGCGCGGCGTGCGGTGCGACGATTTTGGATGCGCAAAGGCACCTCCCGTCACACGACACGAGAGCACACACGCGATGGCGACGATCGATACACCCGGTGCGATGGAGGCCGCCGAGGCGCTCCTGCACGAGCGATTCGGGCTCCCGGAGTTCAGGGCGGGGCAGCGCCAGGTCATCGAAGCGCTCTTTGAACACGGCGGGGCGCTGGCCGTCTTCCCCACGGGCGGGGGAAAATCGCTCTGCTACCAGCTCCCGGCGCTCCTTTTGGATGGGGTGACGGTGGTGATCTCGCCACTGATCGCGCTGATGAAGGACCAGATCGACTACCTGCGCTCGCGCGGGATCGAGGCGGCGCGGCTGGACAGCTCGCTGGAGCGCCAGGAGATCGCCTCGGTGGAGCGCGGGCTGCGCGCGGGGACGCTGAAGCTGCTGTACGTCGCGCCGGAGCGCTTCAACAACGAGCGTTTCCTGGAGCAGCTCGGGCGGGTGAGGATCTCGCTCTTCGCCGTCGACGAGGCGCACTGCATCTCGCAGTGGGGGCACAACTTCCGGCCAGACTACCTGAAGCTCGCCGAGACGGCGCGCACCCTGGGGGTGGAGCGAATCCTTGCGCTCACGGCTACCGCGACCCCCACCGTCGTGCAGGACATCTGCGACAGCTTCGGGATCGCCCCCGGGGGTGCGGTCGTCACCGGCTTCCACCGGCCCAACCTGTTCCTCTCCACCCACCCGGTGGCGTCGTCAGAGCGGGACCGCGTGCTGATGGAGCGCATCCGCTCCCGCCCGCCGGGCCCCGGGATCGTGTACGTGACGCTCCAGAAGACCGCCGAGAGTGTCGCCGAGATGCTTGCCGAGGCTGGCATTCCCGCGCGTGCCTACCATGCCGGCATGGATTCCGAGCTCCGCTCCGAGGTGCAGGAGTGGTGGAAGGGCTCCGACCGCGCCACCGTGGTGGCGACCATCGCCTTCGGAATGGGGATCGACAAGGCGGACGTGCGCTACGTCTACCACTACAACCTCCCCAAGGGGCTGGAGAGCTACAGCCAGGAGATCGGCCGGGCGGGGCGCGACGGGCTGGACTCCACCGTAGAGGTGCTGGGGAGCATGGAGGACGTGGCGACGCTGGAGAACTTCGCCTACGGCGACACGCCAGACCGCGAGTCGATCCGCGGCCTCCTTCGCTGGATCGACGCGGAGCCCGCCACCTTCGAGATCGCGCAGCTCAAGCTGGCCAACCAGCACGACCTGCGGCAGCTCGTCCTGCGCACGGCGCTCACCTACCTGGAGCTGCTGGGGGTGATCCGCCAGGGGACGCCCTTCTACGCGGGCTACAAGGCGAAGCTCCTGGCGCCGCTCCCAGAGGTCGTTGGGCGATTCTCCGGGGAGCGCGCGCGGTTCATCGGGGCTCTGTTCGGACAGGCGAAGTTCGGGCGCACGCTCTACACCATCGAGCCCGACGAGCCGGTGCTGGGCACGGTGGACCGCGGCCGTGTGGTGCGCGCGCTGGAGTACCTGTCCGAGCAGGGATTGGCGGAGCTGCAGGTTACCGACCTGCGCCAGCGCTACTCCAAGCTCGTCCCGCGGCTGGACGTGGAGGCGCTGACGGGCGAGCTGGAGGCGCGCTTCGTCCAGCGAGAGGTGGGGGAGGTGGAGCGGATCGGTCAGGTGGTGGAGCTGGTGGAGCGCGACGGGTGCCAGACCAACGTGCTCCTGGAGTACTTCGGCGAGGTGCGCGCGGCGCCGTGCGGCCACTGCACCTGGTGCTCGACGAGGACGCCTACCCGCTTCCCAGCGCTTCCACCGCACCCGCCGGTGGAGCGCGAGATCGACGCCGGCGCCTTTCGCGCGCTGTGCGCCAAGCACCCGGACGCGCTCGGCACCGCGCGGCGGCGGGCGCGCTTCCTCTGCGGCCTCTCCACCCCGGCGCTCACGCAGGCAAAGCTGACCCGCAACCCCCTCTTCGCCGCCCTCGAGGACCGCCGCTTCGCCGAGGTGCTCGCGTGGTGCGAGGCGATGTAGGAGGGCTTCGGTCTGCTACTGTGGTTCGATCTGGCGGGAGCCTGAGCCACCAGCCGTGGAGAAAGGTTGGCCATCTCCGGGTCAACACTCTCCTCGAGTGCGCTGCCCTCTGGAAAACCCGTTACTGCGCGGATGGCCGTATGAGGGTGGTGTTCGGCTTCGGCGAGTTTTCCACCTCTTCCTCGCCGCGGAGCGCTGCATCGAGGCCCCACCGGGCGCCGTGCGCGCGCTGCAGGGAGCCCATCGCTAGGTGGACCTGCACGTACGCCACGTCCTCGGGTGTGGCGGATGGAGCGCGCCGCTCGGGACAGCGGCTGACGTCCGCTACCACCGAGTACCAAGAACATGTGTGGCCGATCCCGAGCGTGTGCACCATCTCGTGCGCGATCAGCCCCGGCGCGCCCGGCCGGGTGAAGGCGAGGGCATCGTCCAACCGCACGGAGCCGTACCCGATGTCTGCGCCGCTGTACGCCACCGATCCGAGCCCCGCGGAGCGCAGACCCCGCTCCACCCATACGAGCACCAGGTCCTCCGGCGCGTCGTCCACGGGGTCCGTCTCGCTGAAGCGCGCCGGCCGGAAGAGATGTTCGCCCAGGTCGCGCTCCAGCTCGGCTACCTCGCGCCAGAAGGCGGCCGAGTCGCGCGGGCTGATGCGCTCGGAGGTGTACTCGTGGTCGAAGGCCACGCGCAGCGGAAAGCTCCCGGGGCGCCATGCCGGCACGGTGCTCACGCGCGCGCCCAGGCGCGAGGGGACGCCGCGCCGGAAGAAGCCGTTGCTGCACCCCCGGCAGGTGGGCGTGAATCCGCGCCTGGCGCTCACCTCCACGATCTGCCCCACGTGCGTCCCCGCGCGGATCGTCCAGCGGCGCGGCAGCAGGATCATGCGCACCTCCTCGTCCCACTCTCCGCGCGCGAGCAACACGACGGACGGGTGGAAGACGCGCGCCGCCGTCTCCGCCGCGTCCACCACCACCCCCACTGAATCGCCGTCCAGCGAGTCCGGCAGCGGTACCGAGAACCGCCCCTCCGCATCCGTGGACGCGGAGTCCGCCCATGCGCCCGCGTGCACCGTCACCCGCAGCCCGGCCGTCGGCGCCCCATCCGCCGCCCACACCTGTCCGCGGATCGCCTGCGCATCCGCGGCCGGGGCCAGCGCCGCCAGCATCGCCACCGCGCAGAACGCGCGCATGACTATCGATCGTATCGACATCCAAGTACCACTCGCTGAGACACTTGCGCGCCCAACCCGCCGCGCCGCCCGCTCTGTACACCGCATCAGGGGGCAGGTTACAGGGGACAGGGAACACCCGCAAAATCCGCGCGCTGAGCCGCTCGTGTCGTCCCGTCTGGCCTACTCACAACCCCGCCGATCCGCTGCTGGCGCGGAGTGGTCGCGAGCGCGCAAAATGTTGTCATTGTTGGACTTGGTGCGATTGGCGGGCACGAACGAGAGAGTCGACAACAGCCTCGAACCGCGGGTATCCTGGGCGTCGATGCGCGCCTCACATCGACAAGGAATCGCCATGAGCACGAGACCATCCCACGTGAAGGGGAGACTGGCCGCATTTTTCTACGGGATGGCGCACGCCCTCGATCTCGGAGGCACTTTGGCGCGCGACCGTGGGCGGTTCGCGGGTGGATTCGAGAGCGATGCCCGCGCGCTCCGTGGCGACTGGGAACGTGCATTCCAGAGCTTAGACGGGGTCGTGGATGCCGGGGCGGAGAGCGAAGCAGAATAGGAAGGGTGTCGCCGAGCGCGGGGATACCCCCTGCCGTTCCAATGCGGGGCTGTTGGCGGCGCTCCTGATCGCGCTCGTCGGCATGGTCGGTGGATTGTACGTCACCTTGCGCGGAAAGTCTCTCGAAGGAATGGGGACGATCGGGGTCACGATCGTTGCTCTCGTGACGGTATTTGCCCTTCGGAAAGAGCCACCGAGCGAGAGTGACTGACCCGAATCCGTCATACCGAACAGCAGAGCGGGAGCGCTTCGGCCTCGAAGCAGCTCCCGCTCTACCGTTTCCCTTTCCCCGGCCCCCTACCGGTTCGGCTTGCTCGCGCGCGTGCCGGGCTGCGGGTGGTTGCCGGGGGTGAAGCCGCCGCGGTTGTAGCCGGAGTACGAGTGCTCCTGCGGCTGCCTGTGGCGGAGGTGGTCGGCGTAGTTGCCGTCGTAGCTGTGGGCGATCTCGCGGGCGCCGGGGGCCCAGCCGTAGCTCCGGTCGTAGCCGCGCCCCGTGCGGAAGGCCAGGCTGTCGCGGTTGTACTGCTGGAGGTACTGGTTGTCGTAGCGCACGCCGCCGTCGTGGGCGTCGCCGCGCATCTGCCGGTCGTAGCCGCGGATGCCGTTCAGCGGGCGACCCTGCGCGCCGTGGGGGCCGCGGTCGAAGGGGTCCTGAAACCAACCCTCGCGGTTGAAGCCGCCGGGCGGCTGGCGGTAGCGCCCCTCGTAGCCGCCCCACCCGCCCAGATCCTGCGAGTGCTCGCGGCGATAGTGGCCGTACGCGCCCTGCCAGTTCCCCTCATCCTCCCGCATCCCGTGGTAGTGCCCGTCGGCCCAGTTGGGGTCCAGCGGATGCGGGCGGCCCCAGTCCGGGCGCACCGAGTTCTGCTGGATCCCCTTGTACTCGCGGTTGTCGTAGCCATGGCGCGCCATCGTCTGCCTCCTTCTGCATTCGGATCATGTTCCCGGGCCTGCCCGAGTCTTGCATCGCCATCTCGCAAGATCCCTTCCGCTTCGGGAATACCGGTGCGGAAGGGGAGGCATTCGCCCCGGATGGAGGTGGAGGATGAGGAGAAGCATGGCACAGACCGGCGCGCTGGTCTTCGGAGCCGCGTTCCTGCTGTTCGGTGTGCTGGGACTGTTCGTGCACAATGGGATGGGGATGGAGGCCGACAACGAGACCACCGGGAAGCTGCTCGGGCTCTTTCCGGTGAACCTCCTCCACAACATCGTGCACCTGGCGTTTGGCGTGTGGGGGATCGTGGCGTCGCGCAGCCATGCGGCATCGCGCGGCTACGGCCGCATCGGCGCCGTGATCTACGCGGTGCTGGTAGTGATGGCCTTCGTCGATCCCACCACCTTTGGCCTGGTCCCCATCGGCGGCAACGACATCTGGCTCCACGCCGTGCTCGCCGCCGGCCTCGCTTACATCGGCTTCGCGGCCCCCGACACGACGGCCCACGCCCGCGTGTAGCGTGCGGCGGTCTGGTGACGAACTCGATGCCCCTCGCCCGACGGCGGGCGAGGGGCATCGAGCTTTCACCAGCCAGCCGGACGCACGATCTCGGAGCCATCGCGCAGACGGACGCGCGGGGGGAACTGTGATTTCAGCAGAGATCGCTGATCGATCTTGAAGCTGTAGTCCGCATGCTGAGCGAGTTCGCGGTTGTGGCGGAGGAACGGGAAACCAACTCCGATCTTGTGATCCGGGAAGAGGCGGCGCGCCGCTGAGATCGCCGGGATCATATCGGTGTCGCCCGTTACGAGCACCGCCGTCTGGCTCTCACGCGTGGCGAACACCTCCACGAGTTTCAGGCCGATGGCGACATCGGTCTCTTTCTCTTCGTACCTGACGAACCGCTTTCCGCACCCCGGACACCGAACGTCCCTTCGCTTGAAGTGGGAAAGCTGGACCTTGACCCCGGACTCTGTGAGCGCGCGGATGTACGCCCTGTGCCTCTCGACGACCTCTGGGTTGCGTGGGACCAGGTGCTCAGCCAACGCGGAGAAGTAGTGTACCTGCGCGAGTTCGACCCGTTCGCCCAAACCGCCGCGCACGGCCTGGAGGTATCCCTCGCACAGCCCCATCAGGTTCAGCCACTTGACTGACGCGCCTGTCATCTTGCCGAGCGTGTCGAGCGAGTGGTAGAGGTTGAACCCGTCGATCAGAAAGGAGACGTTTTTCGTCACGGCTCGCTCTTGGGCAAAAAAAACCCCCCGGCCCGCAGACCGAGGGGGGCCGGAGTATCGCTCTCGCGATAGCCCCGGGGGTGACGTGCAAGAAATTTAGAGAACTCTGGTGAGGTGCGCAAGCTGTTCTGCGGCTTAGTCAAAACCTCGTTCGGCGGGTGTCGCGGAAGGGACGCGATGCGCTCCATTCGGGGCTCGTGCCGAATCGCGCCGGGGGGACTATCTTCCTGTTCACTCACCTCCCGCTCCCCAATCGCTCCACATGCCGCAGCCGATCATCCAGGTAGACGCCTTCGCGGACCGCGCCTTCACCGGCAACCCCGCGGCGGTGTGCATCCTACCCGCGCCGCGCGAGGAGGGGTGGATGCGAAGCGTGGCGGCCGAGATGAACCTGTCGGAGACCGCCTTTCTCCACGCGGAGGAGGATGGGTGGCGCCTGCGGTGGTTCACGCCGGAGGTGGAGGTGGCTCTTTGCGGGCACGCCACCCTGGCCACCGCGCACGTGCTGTGGGAGGATGGGCATCTGCCGGCGGACGAGGTGGCGCGCTTCCACACGCGCAGCGGGCTGCTGACGGCGCGCAGGGCGGGGGAGTGGATCGAGCTGGACTTTCCCGCGAAGCCGATTCTCGACGCGCCCGCGCCGGAAGGGCTGGCGGCGGCGCTCGGCGTGGAGCCGGTGTACGTGGGGCGCAGCCACTTCGACGTGCTGGTGGAGGTCGCATCCGAGGCGGAGGTGCGCGCGCTGAAGCCAGATCTCGGGCGGCTGGCCGCGGTGGAGGCGCGCGGGGTGATCGTGACCGCGCGGGCGGATGGCGGGGCGGGGTACGACTTCGTGTCTCGCTTCTTCGCGCCGCGCGTGGGGGTCGCGGAAGACCCGGTCACCGGCTCGGCGCACTGCGTGCTGGCGCCGTACTGGGCGGCGAAGCTGGGGCGCGACGAGCTGGTCGGCTTCCAGGCGTCGCGCCGCGGGGGCACCGTGCGGGTGCGCGCCGCCGGCGAACGCGTGCATCTGGGCGGCCGCGCCATCACCGTCCTGCGCGGGGAGCTCGTCTGATGGAGCGGCGCCTGATCTCCAGCGGCACGCCGTGGGAGCCGGTCGTGGGGTACTCGCGGGCGGTGCGGGTGGGCCCCCACGTCCACGTCTCCGGCACCACCGCCACGGGCGCGGACGGCGGCATCGTGGGCCCCGGCGACGCCTACGCGCAGGCGGTGCAGACGCTTCGCAACATCCGGCACGCGCTGGAGCAGGCCGGCGCGCGCCTGGAGGACGTCGTCCGCACGCGCATGTACGTCACCGACATCGCGCGCTGGGAAGAGGTCGCCCGCGCGCACGGCGAAGTCTTCGCCGAGATCCGCCCCGCCACGTCGATGGTGCAGGTCAGCGCCCTGATCGACCGCGCGATGCTCGTGGAGATCGAGGCGGAGGCGTATGTAGCAGGGATTAGGGATTAGGGATTAGGGATCAGGAACAGCAGGCAAACGCGCAGCCGGAGTTGCTGGGCGTTCCCGTTCCCGAGCAGTTCCATCCACCCGTTAACTGAGTCGAGTCTCCATGTCCGTTGATCCTTTCCGCCCGCGCGTCCTCGTCACCGGTGCCAGCGGAGTGCTGGGCCGTTCGCTTGTGGGGCGCGCGGCCGCGGGCGGGTACGTCGTGCGCGGCACCGGCCGCGGCGCCACGGGGCCGGGCGACGAATGGACGCGCTGCAACCTCGCCAGCGGAGAGGGGGTGGACGCGGCGGTCAAGGACGTCCACACCATCATCCACGCGGCCAGCAGCCCCCAAAGCGACACCGAGCGCACGGACGTACAGGGGACGATGCGACTGCTGGAGGCCGCGCGGCGCGCCGGTGTGCGGCACGTGGTCTACGTTTCCATCGTGGGAATCGATCGCGTCCCATTCGCCTACTATCGCCACAAGCTCGCGGCCGAGCGCGAGATGCAGGCGGGGCGCGTGCCGTGGACGATCTTGCGTGGCACCCAGTTCCACGACTTCATCGACACCATGTTCGCGGGGATGATGAAGCTCCCGGTAGGCTTTGTCCCCGGCGACTTCCAGTGCCAGCCGGTGCACGTGGACGAGTTCGCCGACGCGCTGTGGGAGTGCGTGTCCGCCGGGCCCATGAAGCGCGCGCCCGACGTAGCGGGGCCCCAGGTCCTGCGCTTCGGCGCGATGATGCGCGCGTGGAAGGCCGCACGCGGCATCCGCAAGCCGGTGATCCACCTTCCGCTCCCCGGCGGAATGGCCGCCGCCCTGCGCCGCGGAGACGGCACCGCGCCGGAGCACGCCGTGGGACGAATCACCTGGGAAGAGTGGCTTCGGGAAAGATACGGCACGGCCCTTCCGTAACAGAATGTTACAGTTTCGTGAACCGACCTGCGGACCGGGTGTACGGGGTCGTCCGCTGTACGAAGCTGGACCTCTGGAGGATGATGCGAGCTGTGACGAGCCGGTGGAAGCAGGCGGGGATCGCGACCCTGTGGATGGTGCTCTCGGGAGCCGCCCCGCCCCCCGCGGGCCAGGGCGGTGAGCAGACCCCGGTGCGCGTGTCGATCGATCCGCGCGAAGGCACGGGCACGACCGTGTGCCTGCAGGCCGGCCCCGCCGTGAAGGGGCGCAAGCGCGCGTCCGTGTCGCACGGCGGCGGAAACGCGGTCCTTTCCGCCGGCCCGGAGAGCCCCGGCCCGCACTGCGTGGAGCTCGCCGAGCCAGAGGGCACGGTGGCGGTGAGCCTCCAGTACTCGCGGCTCTGGGTGATCCCCTCCACGCTTACCGAGCACAGCTACCCGGCCGCCCAGGTACGCGGGAAGCGGCTCACCTTCCTCTGGGTGCGCGACTGAGCGAGGCCCTCCCCGCCGGCGAGCTGCCTCGCCTGCGCGAGCGGCTCCTGGCCTGGTACGATGCCCACCGCCGCGACCTCCCCTGGCGCACCCCGCCCGGCGAAACCCCCGATCCGTACCGCGTGTGGCTCTCGGAGGTGATGCTCCAGCAGACCCGCGTGGAGACGGTGAAGCCGTACTTCGCCCGCTGGCTCGACCGCTTCCCGACCCTTCAATCCCTGGCCGAAGCTCCCCTGGACGACGTCCTCAAGGCGTGGGAGGGGCTCGGCTACTATTCGCGCGCGCGCAACTTCCACCGCGCCGTGCGCGAAGTGGCGGAGCACCACGCCGGCCGCGTTCCCGACGACCCGGCCGCCTTTCGCATGCTTCCCGGCGTCGGGCGCTACACGGCGGGCGCGGTGATGTCGATCGCGTTCGGCCGCGGCGAGGCGCTGGTGGATGGCAACGTGCGCCGCGTCTTCGCCCGCTGGACAGACGACCCCGCCCCCGCCGATGCCGCCCTCTGGTCGCTCGCCGAGGCACTCGCCCCCGGCCCACGACCCGGCGACGTGAACCAGGCGGTGATGGAGCTGGGCGCCACCGTCTGCGTTCCGCGCGTGCCGCTCTGCGGCGAGTGCCCGGTGCGCGAGCACTGCCGCGCCTTTCGCCACGGCACCCAGGCCGAGCGCCCTGCTCCGAAGAAGGCGAAGCCCACCCCGCACGAAGACACCGCCGTCGCCGTCGTCGAGCACGAGGGCCGCACCCTCCTCGTTCGCCGCCCGGTGGATGTGCGGCTGGGCGGGATGTGGGCCTTCCCCGCCGCCGTGCGCCGCCGCGGCGAGAGCGTCGCCGCCGCCGCCGAGCGCGCGGTGCGCGAGGGGCTGGCGCTGGAGGTGCGCGCCGGAGCCGCCATCGGCACGGTGAAGCACGCCTTCACCCACGTTCGCGCCAGCTACCACGCCGTCCGCTGCACCCTCCTTTCTGGCGACCCGCGCCCCCTGCACTACGACGCCTGGGCCTGGGCCACCCCCGACCAGCTCTCCGCCTACGCCCTCCCCGTCGCCCAGCGCCGCATCGCCGCGCTGGCGGCGGAGCCGTCGCTGTTCAGCGGGTGAGGCAGGACGATATTATTTGGCAGGACGGCGCCGGGCCCTCAAGTTGCACGTGTTATCGGAACGCCACTCCCTCGCATGACACAGCAAACCTCGGCTTAAGTGAGTATGAGCAGATCCGCACCCATGTGGGAGCAGTTCCGAAATCCTCCCATCGTGGAAGCAATTCTCTCATTCCGTGTGGAACCGTCTGCCGCCTCACCCTCGGGGGCCCTGGACAGGTTCTCGTCGTGCATACAAGCGCGCTTTGCCGGTTCAGAGCTAGGCGCGCCGGGACGTTTCGAGGGTGAGCCGGTGCGTGAGTATCGCTCAGCAGACGCCCGCGTACAGGTGCGGGTAACTGGGAGTGAACTGACGGTCCACGGGTTCCGCCCGTATCCCGGCTGGAATACACTCTCTGCGGATGCTGAATGGATTTGGCAAGCGTATAGTGAAGCTTTCGAGCCACGACTCGTCACCAGGCTGGGATTGCGGTATATAAACCGCATCGAGATCCCGCTGCCGCACGAGCGAATAGACGATTACCTGCGCTTGTTCCCGGCCGTTGATTGGCCACTCACGGGCTATCTCGCCCGAATGACGATTCCAGACCTGCGAAGCGGTGCAACAGGGCTGCTGACTATCGCCTTTGAACCTAATCCGGGAGCAGACGCTGTAACTGCTCCCTTTGTGCTGGATCTCGAGGTCTGGCGGCAGGGAAAGTTCGAACTTTCGGAGCGGTTCATCTGGGGAACGTTCAGGCAGTTGCGGGAGTTCCACAACCGTCTTTTCTTCGAGTCCCTCACGGAGCAGGTAAAGGAGCAATTTCGATGAGCGTCGCCCTGCCAGGAGGCCGAGACGCGTTTCCGGGGCTCGACAGTACTGAGCTGACTACCGGCGTTAGTGAAGAGGCCCGGCTCGTCCGTGAGCGTTTGGATGAGGTGTCACTGGCGCGGCGGATTCCGTTCTTTTATCGCGTCTGGCCTGAGCGCACGTCAAACGCGTCGGATATAGCCGAGCCGTTTCGCGAACTAGCCGAGCGCTGGCGGGCAGAGACAGGAGACTCCTCGTCCATCATGCACATCGTGATGCACCCTGCATATCAGCGGATCATAGGGATGGGTCAAGCGGTGGTGCCGTTGATCCTGGGGGATCTCGCGCGCACGGAGTCGCACTGGTTTTGGGCACTGCAGTCGATCACGGGAGAGAACCCGGTTCCATGGGAGGCTCGCGGCTATGTGGACCGTATGGCGCGTGCGTGGCTGGATTGGGGACGCAGCCGAGGGCTAGTAACGTGACGCAACCGGTACATTTTTCCGTGGACCACCACCCGGGGCTCGCCGCCACCCAATGGTGGAAGAGCAGCGAAGCCACGCCTCGCTACAACTGTGTTGCGTTCGCGGCGGGCTTTCAGGACAGGTTCATCTCTCCCGTGCTATACGACGAGATGCTTGGGTTGTACCCTTGGCCAGAGGGAGTGCCGCGCGAGTACTCTGTGAGCGGGTATGCGGCCGCGATGGAAACATTCGGCTACACGCGGTGTGCTGACGCAACGCTGGAGGAAGGAGTCGAAAAGATCGCCATTTACGGGCGGGATGGTACTGCAGAGCACATCGCTCGACAGCTCACGTCTGGAATGTGGACTAGTAAGATGGGACAGTGGGAAGATATCGAGCACGAACTCGAAGGTCTCGCGGGTGGTAAGTACGGCGAGATCCTCCTTCTCATGCAGCGCCCTTGCAACCCCGCACCCGGGGAGTGAGGGGGCACCCAGATGGGCAGGATCATCGTAGTCCCCTCATACCCTAGTCCGCGTACTCGAACTCCACCTCCTTTTTGATCTCCGGAAGCAGCGAGCGGTGCACGGGGCACTCGTGCGCGGCGCGCTCCAGGCGGGCGCGCTGGTCGGGGGTGAGGCCCGCGGGCATGCGGATGCGCACCGGGATCGCGTCCACGCGGCGTGGGTCGGCGCGCATGTGCTTGACGGCGACGAACTCGGCGGAGTCGAAGGGGATCCCCTCGCGTTGCGCCACGATCGCCATGGTGGTCACCATGCACGAACCCAGCGACGCCGCCAGCAGGTCCGTGGGTGAGAACGATGAGCCGTCGCCCATGTTGTCGCGCGGGGCGGCGGTGTGGAGCAGCGCGCCGGAGGGGGTGTGGCGCAACTCCGTCTTCAGGTTGCCGGCGTAGCTGCCGGTGATCTCGACCGCCATCGCGTCCTCGGGGGTATGGGTTTGGGCTGCGTTCCGTCATCACCCGGCGTGTCACACCGTCCTCTGTGTAGGTCAGCCGCGAGGAGCCAATTCGGCGGCTCGTCGGGCAAGATGAAACGGCGCAACTGGTTGCGCAAATGGCGGATTTCGGCACCCGCGTTGCCCTACGGTGAGGCGGCACCGGATTCATCCACCGTACGACCCTCAGAGGCACCATGCGCTCGCGTCCCTCCATCCTCGCACTGCTGTTCGCCGCCGTACTCGTTTTCCCCGCGTCCGCCGACGCCCAGCACTGCCGCCGCGACTGCGACGACCCCGATTACGACCGCGACCACGAGGAGTGGGGCCCGCGCCGGCCGACCGGCGGCTTCCTCGGCGGGCGGCTGGAGCTCGCCAAGCCGCAGGGCGAGTTCGGCGACTACGTGGAGTCGGGTTTCGGCGGGAACGTCCACTACATCCACCGGCTGGACCGCGACGGGCTGATCGGCATCCGCGTGGATGGTGAGGCGGTCACCTACGGCTACGAGCGGCAGCGCGTCCTGCTCAGCCCCACCGTCGGCGGGCGCATCCTGGCCGACCTGGTGACCACCAACAACGTCGCCTTCCTGGGCGTGGGCCCGCAGATCGGCACGCCGAACGGGACGCTGCGGCCGTACGCGCACGGCTTCGTGGGGGTGTCGTACCTCTTCACCTCGTCGACGCTGGAGGGGAGCCACAGCGACGAGGCCTTTGCCAGCACGACCAACTTCGACGACGTGACCTTTGCGTACGGCGGCGGCGCGGGGCTCTACATCCCGCTGCGCCGGGGGCCGGCGCCGGTGTCGCTGGATCTGGGCGCCACCTACCGCAACGCCGGCCGCGCCGAGTACCTGCGCGAGGGCGACATCGTCGACAACCCAGACGGCTCCATCACGCTCTTCCCGACGCGCAGCGACACGGACATGCTCAGCTTCCACGTCGGCGTTACGGTGGGGCTCAGCCGGTAAACCGCGGGCCTCACGCAGCGGCGCGGAGACGCAGGAGGAGGCGCGGAGATGGTTCCGCGCCTTCTTTGTTTTGCGGGTGCGGCGGGGGGCGGTGCGGTGGCGGGCACGGGCAGCCACTTGGGGCGGCCCCTACGAGGATGCGGGTTGGCGGGCGGGGATCGTGGTGGAGGCGAGCGTGGGTGTGTGCGCCCCGCAGAGATCTACGCAAACGCCCCTCCCCCAGGTAGTTATTGGGGGAGGGGCCGCGAGGTGACGAGCGGGCGTGGGGGCCCCTCAGGGCGACGGCGTCGTGGTCGTGCTTTCCGTCGTCGTGGTGGTGGTGGTGCTCTCTTCGTCGTTGCCGCCCATGAAGCGCATCGCGCCCCAGATCAGCGCCGCAAGGAGGACGAGGCCCAGCAGCCAGGGGAGAATGTTGGGTCCGCTGCGCTTCCGCTCGACGTTGATGTCCGCCATCTCGACCTCCAGGGGGGTACGGGGGCAGGCCGGCGTCCGGTGCGCGCCGTCAGGGTGGTGCGCACCTTTTCGCACGCGCCATGCCAGCCGCTACCCGACGCGCACGAAGAAAGCCTTGAGGTACGCCGTCTCGGGGATGGCGGGGTGCACCGGGTGGTCCGGGCCCTGGTGCCCCTGCTCCACCACCTGCAGCGACCGCCCCTGCCGCCGCCCGGCGCGCAGCACGGCATCCTGCAGCGACGCGCGCGGCATGTGGTACGAGCACGACGCCGACACCAGGATGCCGTCCTGCTTCAGGACGTCCAGAGCCAGCGTGTTGAGGCGGCGATAGGCTTCCTCGCCCTGCTTGATGTCCTTTTTGCGCTTGATGAAGGCCGGCGGGTCCAGCACCACCGTGTCGAAGCGCTCCCCGTCCGCCGCGAGCTGGCGCAGCACGTCGAAGGCGTCGCCGCGGATGGCTGACACCCGCTCCTCCACGCCGTTGAGCGCGGCGTTGCGGGCGACCATCTCCAGCGCGGGGGCGGAGGCGTCGACGCACACGACCCGATCCGCGCCGGCGGCGGCGGCCTGCACGCCCCAGCCGCCCACGTACGAGAAGACGTCCAGCACGCGCCCGCCGCGTACGTACGAGGCGAGGCGCGCGCGGTTCATCCGGTGGTCGAAGAACCAACCCGTCTTCTGCCCCGCCACGGGCGCCTCGAACTTCACCCCGTTCTCTTCCAGCGGCAGTACGTCGGGGACCTCGCCCCATGCGGTCTCCACGTACGATGGCAGTCCTTCCAGCTCGCGTCCGCCCACGTCGTTGCGCAGCAGGATGCCGGCGGGGGAGAGCTCGTCGCGGAGCGCTTCCACGATCTCGTTGCGCACGCGCTCCATCCCCGCCGTGGTGATCTGGACGACGAGGTGGTCGCCGAAGCGGTCCACCACCAGCCCGGGGAGCCCATCGCTCTCGCCGAAGACGGCGCGGTAGAAAGGGGTGCCGAGGACGGTGTCGCGCAGCGCGACGGCGCGGCGGATGCGGCCGCGCAAAAAGGCGCGGTCGAGCTGCGCGTTGCGGTCGCGGCTCACCATGCGCACGGCGATCAGCGAGCGCGGGTTGACGTAGCCCACGCCCAGCGGTGCGCCGCGCGCGTCCTGCACCTCGGCCAGGTCGCCGGGCTGGAACGCAACCAGCGGCGTGGCAACAACATCCACCTCGTTGCTGAACACCCACAGGTGCCCGGCACGTAGCCTGCGGTCTTCGTCCTTGCGGAGGCGGAGCGGGGGGAGCGTCATCGGCTTGGAATCCCTGGTCTTCGGAACCGTATCGAGCCCCGCGGCGGGCACTGGCCGCGGGTGCGTGGGCGGTGCGCCCGCGCAAAACATACACCCGCGTCCCGCGCCGGGCACCTCCGCCCCGTCGCGCCGCGCCCGTGCCGCACCCCGTTTCGCAGCCGAATGGCCATCGACACACCCTTCCCCGCCGCACCCACCGACCGCCGCCTTCGCGAGCTGGATCTGCTGCGCCGCCTGGCCGTGGAGACCGCCGCGTCGGTGGAGCCCGAGGAGATCTGGGCGGCCGTCTGCCGCCGCCTCCCCGAGCTGATGGGCGCGGACGCCGCGCTCCTGGCCCTCCCCGGCGAGGAGCCGCGCGAGTGGTGGGCCGCGGCCGAGTGCGAGCACGCTCCAGCCCTGCGCGCGCTGCTGGAGACGGCGCGGCGCGGCGGGCGCACGGCTTCGGCGGGGGGCGAGCTGGCGGCGGTGGCGGTGCCCATGCGCCCGCGCGGGGAGCCGGCGGCGCTGGTGGTGGGATGGATCGATGGCGACGTCCCCCCCGGCGGCACCGCGCTGGTGGAGGCGCTGGCGGAGCAGACCTCGGTGGCGCTGGCCGGCGCCGCGCGCTACGCGGAGATGCGCGACGCGGCGGTGAGGCGCGACCGCTTCTTCTCCGCCATGAGCCACGACCTGCGCACCCCCATCACCGCCATCGTCGGCTACAGCGAGCTCCTGCAGGACGGCATCGTGGGCGAGCTCACCGAGCGGCAGCAGGAGATGATGGGGCGCATCTGCCAGGTCTCCGGCCACCTGTCGCAGCTCGTCAACGACATCTTGGACCTGGCCAAGCTGGATGCCGGCCGCATGGAGTTCCAGCTCCAGCCGATCCCGCTGGGTGAGCTGCTGGAAGCCGCCATTTCCACGGTGGAGCCGCAGGCCACCGCCAAGGGGCTGCGGGTGCGCTTTGCGGACCCTTCGGACGTCGTGGTGTCGGCCGACCAGCCGCGCGTGAGGCAGATCCTGGTGAACCTGCTCTCCAACGCGGTCAAGTTCACCGAGAGCGGCGAGGTCGCCGTTTCCGCGGGCGTCGATGGCGAGCGCGGGTGGATCGAGGTGCGCGACACGGGCCCCGGCCTTCCCGGCGGGAGCGAGGAGGCGGTGTTCGAGGAGTTCTTTCAGCTCCCGACGGGCGGCAAAGGTGGGAAGCGCGAGCCGGGCACCGGGTTGGGCCTGGCCATCGCGCGCCGCCTGGCCCGCGCCATGGGCGGCGACCTCACGGCGCGCAACGTGGATGGCGGTGGCGCCGCCTTCACCCTGTTCCTCGCGCATCACGCCGGGGGCTGAGGTACGGCGGGGCCTCACACGGAGACACAGAGGGGTACGGAAAGACGAACGGAAAGGCGTTCTCTGCGCCCTTTCCGTTCGTCTCTGCGCTCTCTGTGTGATGCTTTTTTCTACTGCGCGGGAGCCGCGGCCGGAGCGGCGGAGGCGCGGTTGGCGAGGGCGTCGGTGTAGACGCGGCGCCAGTCGTTGAGCTGGCGCTGCGCGGCCGTGTCCTGCGGGTTGGCGAGGCCGCTCAGGCCAAGGAGCCCGGCGCTGCCGCCCGCGAAGCCCACCGTGGCCCACATCTCCTCGGTGACGGCGGGGCGGGCGCGGCGCAGCACTTCGAGGTTGCGGCCCACGGCGGAGGTGGTACCCATCTGCTCCTTCGCTGCACGCTCCATCTCGACGGCCTGGTCCTCGATCGCCTTGATGTTCTCCTCGGTGTAGCCCTGGAGCTGGCCCGAGGCCATCTGCGCGCGCAGCTCGTTCGCCTGCTGGCGCATCTGCTGCGCGGACTGCAGCTGCCCCTCGATCATCGGCTTCATCGCCAGGAAGCCGCCCACCTCGCCCATCCTTTCGCGCACGTACTCCATCTCGGCCGGGTTGTACTTGAGCGTGCGCGCCGAGCGGACGTAGCTCCCCCCGATGCGGTCCATCATCCCGGCGGCGTCGCTTATGTTGCGCAGCCCGGCCATCACCCCGCCGTCCTTGGCCCGCTCCTCCATCCGCTGCATGCCGCCCGCTTCCTTGCGCACCAGGTCGAACTGCAGGAGGCTCGTCTTGAGGTACGCCTCCACCTGCTGCGGGGTGAGCGAGCTGTCGGCGGGCGCCTTGAACGACGCCTCCTCCTTCTCGGTCACCGCGACGGAGGTTTCCTGGTCGACGTCCTCGGGAGTGGCTCCTGCCTCGGAATCGTCACCGCCGCCGCACGCGGCCAGCGCGGCGCCCAGCACGAGAACGGAAAGACGGCGGAACGTCATGGGAAAGGTCATCGCTGTAACCTCTTTTTCTGCGGGGAAAACGGGCGTACGGCGGGAGGGAAGCACGCGCCCGTTGGGGGAACGGACGGGGCATACGGTGCACGCAAACGGGTGCGGTGTCAAGATTTTTGATGGCCCATGGGCCCTCACCCCCGCCTCGTTACACTCGCCTGCCCCCTCTCCCGATAACAGGAGAGGGCTGCGCCCTCACGTTATCGGGAGAGGGGGCGTATGTCGTTGGGGCGCGCGCAGATCTGGTAGGGGCGCGGTTCATCGCGCCCGCCCTCGCCCCCACCTCGATTCCTTCCTGCACCCCCGACCCTGCAGGGGCCGCCCCACGTGGCTGCCCCTGCCCGCCGCCGCGCCGCCCTCATGCACCGCGCACCAATGCCGGCCGCCTTACCCGTCGTGCACCGGCAACCGCACCGTAAACGTCGTTCCCGCTCCGGGCTCGCTCTGCACCTCGATGTCGCCGCCCATCAGCTCCACCAGGCGTCTCGCGACGCTCAGCCCGAGGCCGGTGCCCCCGGCGCGGCGGACGAGGGGGTGCTCCACCTGCCAGAACGGCTCCCAGATGCGCTCCATGTGCTCCTGCGCGATCCCGATCCCGGTGTCGGTGATGGCGATGGCCAGCATCGAGTGCTCGCGCCGCGCCTCCACCCGCACCTCGCCGGACTCGGTGAACTTCACCGCGTTGGAGAAGAGCGTCTGCAGGAGGCGCCGCAGACGGGCCGGGTCGGTGAGCGCCATGCACAGCTCCTCCCCCTCCTCCACCCTCAGCGTCAGCCCCTTGGCGCGCGCGGCGGGCTGCGCCTCGGCGGCGGCGTAGCGCAGGGCGGCGGAGACGTCCACCGGCTGGAGGTGGGGTGCCTCGGGGCCGCTCTCCAGGCGGGTGTAGGAGAGCAGCTCGTCGATGAGCTGCAGGAGCTGTCGAGACGCGGCCTGGATGCGCTCCACGTGGCGCGTCTGCACGTCGCTCATCACCCCCGCGTCGCCGTCGTGCAGCAGGTCGGCGAAGCCGGTGATGGCGTTGAGCGGCGTCTTGAGCTCGTGCGAGACGACGGCCAGGAAGTCGGTCTTGGCGCGCGACGCGGCCTCGGCCTCGGTGCGGGCGACGCGCTCGCGCAGCAGCAGGGCCTCGCGCTCGGCCTCGGCGCGCTTCCGCTCCGTGATGTCCTCGGCGATGCAGTAGACGCCGATCACCTCCCCCTCCACTCGGATGGGGACGAAGGTGAGCCGCACCCGCACGCGCCTGCCCACGCGGTGGATCAGCGAGGTCTCGCCGTACCCCGGCTCCCCGGCCGCGGCGCGGTCGAAGAGGTCGTGCACCATCTCGCGGTCCTCTCCCGACACCAGCGGCCAGAAGGAGAGCGCCACGAGGTCGTCCTCGGGGTACCCGGCCAGCTCCGCGGCGGCGGGGTTGGCGGTGCGCAGGGTGCCGTCCAGGTCGAACGAGCAGATGGCGTTGGGGTTGTTCTCGAAGAGGGACCGGTAGCGCTGGCGGCTCTCCTCGTAGCGGCGGGCCACCTCGCGGCGCTCGGTGAGGTCGCGGGTGATCTGGCCGTAGCCCACCACCTGGTCGTCGGCGTCGCGAATGGCGGTGATCACCACGCTTGCCCACAGCCGCGTCCCGTCCTTGCGAACGCGCCACGCCACCCCCTCGCACCTCCCCTCGGTGCGGGCGGTGTGCAGGTCGCGCCCGGGGGATCCGCTCTCCTGGTCCTCGGGGGGGTAGAGGTCCGCCAGGTGGCGGCCCAGGATCTCGTCCTCGGCGTATCCCATCTGCCGCTCCGCCCCCTCCGTCCACGTCGCGACGCGGCCGTCCACGTCCACCACGAAGATGGCGTAGTCGGTCACGTTCTCCACGAGCAGGCGGTACAGCTCGTCCGTGCCCCGAAGGGCGGATGCGGAGTCGGATGTGCGCTGTCGTCGGGGCATCTGCTTGCGGTATGGGGATGCGGGCGCCGGGAAAGTGTACCGGGCACGCGCCGTGGGAGCAACGTCCGCGCCGCAACGGCAGTTCACACAGAGACACAGAGGGTACGGAAAGAACGGAAGGAGGGTTCGCGGTGCCGCTCGTCTTTGTGTCGACCGCCATTTCAGCTTCGGGTCACAGTGCGTAGAATGCAGGTCACTGGCGGAAACATGGACGGGCAATTCGCCCTGCGCGCTGATCCTCCTTCTAAACAACCCATGCATCCTCGCAGAGGTGCCGGGCTCCGCGTCCGGCGGTTCCTGCTGGTCGCGGCGGTGCTGGTCAGCGCGTGCGGTTCGCCGGCGCGGGAGAAGGCTGCGCAGAGCCTCGCCGGCGAGAAGGCGGAACTGCCGAGCCCTGCTGCGGACAGCGTTTCATCCGGCGTTCCGGCGCCGGCGGCGAGCTCCGCTCCGCACGGGCCTCCGGCCAGCCGTGTGGATACGACGCTGTTCGGATCAATGCGGGTGGTGCTGGAGGACACCACGCTCACACTGTCGGATGGGCGGGCGCGGACGACGACGCCGCTGCTCGAGCACATCAACAGCTCGGACGATTACAGGCACACGCTGCTGGATGCGCAGCGGAGCGGCGACGGGTGGATCTACCTGCTGATCCGCACGACGGGGCTGTCTCGTCCGAATGCGGGGAGCGGGTACTGTGCGGCGGGGGAGGAGACGGACCTGGTGTGGGCAGCGGTAGACCCGGCGCTCCGCGTGGCCAGGGCGCAGTCTGCGCTGATCTCGTCGTGCCTGCGGACGCGGGACCCGCTCGACGACTCGATCGAGCTTCGCGGCGAGCCGTGGTCGATCACGTCCTACATCCCCGGCGACAGCCTTACGACCGTGTCGTTCGACCGCCGGCACCCCGAGCTCGGGTTGCGGGTGACGACGGTGCCGGATAACGCGCGGCCATAGCGGCACGCGTGCGCACGACCATCCTCCCACACGCCTCCTAATGTTCGTGATCCGCCGACCTTCTCCCGCGCTGATCGAGCGCGTGCTGGCAAGGGAGAACCAGGGGCTGACCTACCCGAAGCCGGGGATGACGGCATCTGGCGAAGCGCCGGCCGGATACCCGCGCAACCACCACGAGACGCGGCTCGGGTCTGGCGAGGAGACGTTCCTGCGCGGGGTCGCGGCGCTGCGGAGCTGGGCGATGTACGACCTGCCGTGGACGTACGTGCATCCCGCGCCGCCGCCCGTCGCGTCGGGGACCGTCTTCGCCACGATCGTGAGCCACCTGGGGTTCTGGTCGATCAACCCGTGCCGCATCGTCTACGTGGACGAGACCGACACGCCCACGATGCGCACCTCTGCCTTCGCAATCGGCACGCTGCCGCTGCACAGCGAGACCGGCGAGGAGCGCTTCGTGGTGCAGTGGGACCGCTCGACCGACGTGGTGCGCTTCGAGATCCTGGCGTACGCACGCGCCTGGCACTGGATGGCGCGGCTGGGCGGGCCCGTCGTCGGCATCCTCCAGCGCCGCTTCGGGCGACAGGCGCTCGCGGCCGTGCAGGCGGCGGTGAACGATCCCAGCCGACCGAAGTAGTAGCCCGAAAGTCCTTTGGCGTAGCTCCCTGCCGCGATGGGCACGTTGCCACGCGTTGCGCATGTATCCACTAACGTTGTAGCGTGTTGCGATACATCGTCAGTGGATGTACGCCTGGTGAATCTACTGGCGAGGCGAGTGATGGCTGGATTCTCGCGGCCGCCAACCGCTCGCCCGCGAGATCCGCAGAATCCGGAGAGGTCCGCTCGCGTGGCTGCGGCTTTCGAGGCAGGAGGAGGGCGGGCGTGAGGAATCTCGCCCCTACCACACCTGCGCTTGCCTCTCACCTCGTTCCCCACGCGCTGGAACCCCGGGAGCGGAACTTGCCCAACCTGACCGTGGTCCAGGCAAACCACGGAGGGGGGACGATGATGGCTTCGCTCAGGGGGCGGTGCGGGTGCGCCGCGGTGCTGGTGCTGGCGGCCGGGTGCGCGACGAACCCGGTGACCGGACGGAGGCAGCTTTCGCTGGTCTCCGAAGCGCAGGAGGTGCAGCTCGGCCAGCAGTCCGCCGTGCAGGTGACGCAGGAGATCGGGCTGGTGCCGGACTCGGCGCTTCAGCGCTACGTGCAGAACATCGGCGGCACGCTGGCGGCGACATCGGAGCGCCCCGCGCTGCCGTGGACGTTCCGCGTGGTCGACGACCCCACGCCCAACGCCTTCGCGCTCCCCGGCGGCTACATCTTTCTCACGCGCGGGATGCTGGCGCTGATGAACTCAGAGGCGGAGCTGGCGAGCGTGCTGGGCCACGAGATCGGGCACGTGACGGCCAAGCACCAGGTCACCATGATGAGCCGCGCCCAGCTCGCGCAGATCGGCCTGGGGCTGGGGAGCGTGCTGGTGCCGCGCCTTCAGAACCTGGGCGGGCTGGCGAGCGGCGGGCTGCAGCTCCTCTTCCTCAGCTACAGCCGCGACGCCGAGCGCCAGGCGGACGACCTGGGGTTCCGCTACGCCGTGGGCCAGCGCTACGACGCCCGCGAGATGGCGCGCGTCTTCCAATCGCTGCAGCGGGTGAGCGAGACGGAGCGCGCCCGCTCGGGACGCAGCCCGCTCCCCAGCTACCTCGCGTCGCACCCCGGCGAGCCGGAGCGCATCGCGTCGGTGCAGCGGCGCGCGGCCACCGTCCCCGCCGGCACCGCCACGAGGGTGGAATCCGCGTCGTACCTCAACCGGCTGAACGGGATGGTGTACGGCGAGAACCCGCGGCAGGGGTACTTCCAGCAGGGCATCTTCCTGCATCCCGACCTGCGCTTCTCCATCGTCTTCCCCAGCGGATGGCGGACGCAAAACCTGCCGCAGGCGGTCACCGGCGGCAGCCCGCGCCAGGACGCCGTCATCCGGCTCACCATGGCCGAGCAGGTGCGCACCGCGGACGATGCGGCGCGGCGCTTCTTTCAGCAGCAGGGGGTGCAGGCGGGGCAGGGGGGACGCACCACGGTGAACGGCTTCCCCGCCGTGGTCGTCTACTTCCAGGCGCAGACGCAGCAGGGGATCATCGCCGGGATCGCGCAGTGGCTGGAGAAGGACGGGCAGGTGTACCAGGTTCTCGCCTACTCGCCGGGGCAGGTATTCCAGCAGTACGAGGGCACCTTTCGGCAGACGCTCAACAGCTTCGCGTCGGTCACGGACCCGGCGGTCCTCAACATCCGCCCCAACCGCATCCGCGTCGTGCGCCTGCCGCAGGCGATGACGCTGGCCCAGTTCAACACCCGCTACCCCTCCAGCATCCCCATCGAGGAGCTGGCGATCGTGAACCAGGTGGCGGGCGCCGGCACGTCGCTGCCGTCCGGCGCGATGGTGAAGCGGGTGGTGCGGGAGTAGGGACGAAAGTGCGTTAGTGCGTTAGTGCGCACGGCTGGCCCCCGCCCCCGCTCGTCACCTCGCGGCCCCTCCCCCAATAACTACCTGGGGGAGGGGCATTTGCGTAGATTGGGGCGGTGCTTCGATGTCTGCGTTTGCCGAAGATCCGGTCATTCGCCCGCCCGTTCGGCACGATCTCGGCCGCGCCGCACGAATGTTCGAAGGGGCAGCCCCGCGTGGCTGCCCGTGTCCCGTCGATGCGCCGCAGCCCGCCTTCCACGAGCCGGCTTCAGCCGCCTTCCCGTGGTTCCAGCCGGGGGCTTCAGCCCCCGGCGTTCATCCCCCGGCGTCGCGACACCGTTGCCACCCGCCGCCGCCGGAACGATGTTGCAGGGCAGGCGATCCAACCGGCCGCCATGTTTTCCCACCAACCGGCGCCTTACCTCCCGATGAAATTGCGCTCCATCCTCCCCGCCCTGTGCGCCACGCTCGCGCTGACCTCCGCGGCGCACACGCAGGCCCCCGCGGACCCGCAGCGTCTCGCGAAGCTGAGCGCGGCGTTTCCCGAGATCGACCGGCTGATGAAGGGCTTCGCGGAGCGCCAGCACGTGCCTGGGATCGCGTACGGCATCGTGGTGGACGGGCGCGTGGTGCACGTGGGGACGGCCGGGCACCGCGACGTCGCGGCGCGCGCGCCGGTGGACACGGGCACGGTGTTCCGCATCGCGTCGATGACCAAGAGCTTCACCGCGGCCGCCATCCTCCAGCTCCGCGACGAGGGAAAGCTGTCGCTGGACGACCCGGCGGAGCGCTACGTCCCCGAGCTGGCCGCGCTGCGCCCCGCCGCCAGCGACGCGCCCAGGATTACCATCCGCCACCTGCTGACGCACTCCGCGGGCTTCCCTGAGGACAACCCGTGGGGCGACCAGCAGCTCGCCGCCACCGACGCGGAGATGTCGCGGATGATGCGCGAGGGGATCTCCTTCTCCACCTCGCCGGGGACCGCGTACGAGTACTCCAACTACGGCTTCGCCATCCTGGGCCGCATCATCGCCAACGTGTCGGGGATGCCGTACCCGCGCTACCTGCGCGAAAAGGTGCTGCGGCCGCTCGGAATGAACGCGACGACGCTGGAAGCCGCCGACGTCCCCGCGCAGCGGCTGGCGCACGGGTACCGCAGGCAGGACGAGCAGTGGCTGGAGGAGAAGCAGCTCCCCGACGGCGCGTTCGGGCCGATGGGCGGGATGCTCACCTCGGTCAGCGACCTGGGGCGCTGGGTGGGCTTCATGCTGGACGCCTGGCCCGCGCGCGACGGCCCGGACGCGGGCCCGCTGCGCCGCTCCTCGCGCCGCGAGATGCAGCAGGTGGCGCGTTACAGCGGCGCGTCGGCCGTGCGCGACACGTCGGGGCGGGTGATCCTGAGCGCGGGCGGCTACGGCTACGGGCTGGGCGTTCGGCAGACGTGCCTCTTCCGCACCTCGGTGTCGCACAGCGGCGGCCTTCCGGGGTTCGGGTCGCTCATGCGCTGGCTTCCGGAGCACGGCGTCGGCATCGTGGCGATGGGGAACCTCACCTACACGCCGTGGGGCGGCGTCTTTGAGCAGGCGCTGGAGATGCTGTCGAAGACGGGCGGCCTCACCGCGCGCATGCCGCAGCCCGCCCCCGTGCTGCTGGAGCGCCGCGAAGAGGTGTCGCGGCTGGTGGCGCGCTGGGACGACGCCCTCGCGGACCGCGTCGCCGCCATGAACCTGTACCTGGACGAATCAAAGGAGCGCCGGCGCGCCGCCATCGACCGCCTGCGCACCGCCGCGGGTGGCGAGTGCCGCAACGAGGGCCCGTTCGTCGTCGAGAACGCCCTGCGCGGCCGCTGGCGCATGCGGTGCGCAACCGGCGACCTGCGCGTCTCCATCACCCTCGCCCCCACCGAGCCGGCCCGGGTCCAGTTCCTGGATGTCCGCCCGATGGCGCGAGAGGAGAGCCTGGAAGCGGCCCCGGTCTGTCGCTGATGGGGGTGAACAGGGCCGCTGCGGAGCGCGGCCTTGTTCCGCGAGGGAATGCGCTTCACATTGCGCCTTTCCTTGCACCCCCTTCCCTTAGACAGGAGACCCCCTTCATGCGGCACCTCACCCGCGCTTTCCTCCTCCTGTGCGGCATCGCGGCGGTGGATGCCACGGCGGCGCGCCTCTGCCATGCGCAGTTCTTCATGGGCGGCATCGGCGACAGCATTCCCCGGATCTCCGCGATGGGGAGGGTCACGATCCCCATCGCGCCGGACCGGGCCGTGGTCTACGCCTCGGTGGCGGGGCGCGACAGCAGCGGTGCGGGCGCGCTGGCGCAGGCCTCCGCGACTCGCGACCGCGCCACCACCGCTCTGAGCCGCCTGGGCGTGCAGGTGGCGCCGTGGGGCTTCGCGCTCGGGCGCGAGGACGGGCCCGGCATGCGGCCGCGGCCGGAGACGGCTCCCGGCATGAACACGACGGCGCGCTGGGGAGTGCGGGTGGTGGTGGAGCGGATCGACCAGCTGGACGCGGTGCTCCGCGCGCTCACCGGGGCGGGGATCGAGGGCACCCCGCACGTCAGCCTGGAAGCCGATGGCGCCGCCGATGTCCGCCGCCGTGCCACCGAGCAGGCCGTGGCCGAGGCGCGCCGCGAGGCCGAGGCGATGGCACGCGCCGCCGGCGGACGCCTGGGCGACCTCGTCAACCTCACCAACATGTCCGAGCTGGGTGCGAGCCTGTCGGGCGATACGCGCTTCTTCTTTGGCCAGGGATTCGAGCGCGGCGCCACCCTGAGCCCCAGCGACGCGCGCATCCGGGTCGCCGTGCAGGGGGTCTGGCGCTTCCACGGCAACTGAGCCTCCCGGTTTCCTCAGAGGAGTCCACGATGCACCTGACCAACCGCGCCGCGCTGGCGGCGATCGCGCTCTGGACGTTCCACGCCGCGCCGGCCGCGGCGCAGCCTGGCGGGCCGCCACTCGGCCAGCCGCCATCGGAGATCGAGGCGCCCGCCAAGGTGGGCGATTTCCTGCGCGGCGAGCGGCACGACTTCAAGGATCCCAGGTACGGGGTGGGGTACCAGTACGCACCTTCGCAGAGGTCCGACTCCAGCTACGCGACCGTCTACATCTACCAGCCCGTTCCCGCGGATTCCGTGTGGGACACCGCCCGGGTGATCGCGGAGGAGCTCCAGGAGTTCGGCCAGACGCTGGAGTATCAGCGTGCGCGCGGCGTGTACGAGAGCTACGAGATCGCGCACGAGGGGGCCGACACGGTACGCGCGGGCACTCACGTGCTCCCCGGCTTCCGCGTGCGCTATGTGTACAGGGTGCAGGGAGGAGGAGCCGCGGTGTCGTTCTACAACGTGTACGCCGCGGGCCGCACGCTGGTGAAGGTGCGGGGGACCGTTCCCCAATCACAGTTCCAGAAGTCGCGGCTGCCGGCGTTCGCCCGGGAAGTGGCGGCGGAGATCGTTGAGGCAAACTCGTCCGCTCCCCCCACGACACCCTGACCCCGCCGGTAATCGGGTATGACTCGACTCATCCTCCTGCTCGCCCTGCTCTTCGCCGCGCCGCTCCAGGCGCAGGAGCGCACCGATGCCGCGCTCGCCGCGAAGCTGCGGAACGTGGTGCGCGGGTTCCGCGGCGAGGTGGGGATCTACGCGCGCAACCTGCGCACGGGCGCCACCGTGGCCATCGACGCGGACACGGTCTTTCCCACCGCGAGCATGATCAAGGTGCCCATCCTCCTCACCCTCTACGACCGGGTGGCGCAGGGGAAGAGGGATCTGGAGGCGAGGGTGCCGCGCCCGGACACGCTCAACTACCGGTACGTGGAGAGCACCGACGTAGTCGCGTACATGGCGCCGGGCGACACGCTTCCGCTGCGCGAGCTGGCGTTCCTGATGCTCACCGTAAGCGACAACGTGGCGAGCCTCTGGATACAGGCGGAGGTGGGCGGGGGCGTGGCGGTCAACGAGTGGCTGGCGGCGCACGGATTCCGCCACACGCGCGTCAACTCGCGCACGCCCGGTCGCGAGGAGGCGCGCACGAAGTACGGATGGGGCCAGACCACGCCGCGCGAGATCGCCGAGGCGCTGGTGATGATCCGCGAAGGGCGCGCGGTGAGCCCGGCCGCGTCGGAGGACATGTACCGCATGCTGACCAACAGCTACTGGAAGGGCGAAGCGCTCTCGCAGATCCCGCCCACCGTGCAGGCCGCGTCGAAGCAGGGCTTCGTGGACCGCTCCCGATCGGAGGTGCTGCTGGTGAATGCCCCAACGGGGGACTACGTGTTGGCCGTCATCACCAAGAACCAGGCGGACACCGGCTATCAGGAAGGGAACGAGGGCTCGCGCCTGCTGCGCGCCGTGTCGCGCACGGTGTACCAGCACTTCAACCCGCGCGACCCCTGGCGTCCGCTGCGCTGAGACCGCCTTCCGCCAGACGGGGCGCCGCGGTATTATCGGGTTCGGATGATGACGCACCCCGCCCCAGCTTTACGAGACTCGATGACCTCAGCGCGGAACGACGCCCCGAAGGCGGATTGGGAACAGGCCACCGAAGCGGTCTTCCACGCGGTCCACGCGCAGCTGCGCAGCAAGGAGAAACGGCCCGTCCTGCAGTCGTCCGAGGCGGCGGTGTGGCTCACCTGGCACGGCGCGGGGAAGCCGCCGCTCCAGTTCCGCATCGAGGAGCCGGAGTGGTGGAAGCCGCTCACCGAAGCGCACGCATCCGATCTGGCGGCGCGGCTGCTGGCGGGATTGCGCGAGGAGCTGCGGCTTTACCAGGAAAAGGCCGGCGCCTGATGCGCCCGGCGGATTCGGAGCGGGGCCGCCCCACGCAGAGGCGGCCCCGCTTCGCGCGATGGTTGTATGGCGGCGTGGACGGCTGCTACGTTGTCGGCCGGAGTGGGGCGGCGTGGAACCGGGTTCGCTGGAGATGCGCGTGAGGGATGGTGCGGCGTTCGAGTGCCGGTTCGAGGTGCGCTGGGACGACCTGGACGGCAACCGGCACGTCCGGAACACGGCGTTCAGCGAGTACGCCACGCACACGCGCTTCCGCCTGCTGGGCGCGCACGGCTTTACGCAGGCACGGCTGGAGGCGCTGCGCTTCGGCCCGGTGATGATGCGCGAGGAGATCCGCTACCGCCGCGAGGTGCTCTTTGGCGACGAGGTGGTGGTGGACGTCCGCTGCGCCGGCCTCTCCGGGGACAGCTCGCACTGGCGGGTGCACCAGGACGTCCGCCGCTCCGACGGCCGCGAGGCGGCGGTGCTCACGATCCAGGGCGGGTGGCTGGACCTGGACGCACGCAAGCTCGTCGCGCCACCCGCCGAGCTCGCCGCCGTCCTCCTCTCCCTCCCGCGCACCCACGACTTCGAGGAGCTCCCGTCGCTGATCCGGCGGCGGGGTGGGAGCACGGGTGGCTCGGGTGACTCGGGCAGCTCAGGTGGCTTGGGCAGCTTGAACAACTCGGGCGAGTGAACTCGCTGCAACAAAAGCACAAAGTCCGCCTTCGCGGACTCCGGGTCTGATGCCGCGTTTTTCGAGCCCACTTCAGTGGGCTTCCCGTGGTTCCAGCCGGGGGATTCATCTCCCGGGGAAGCGGCACCGGACCCTCGCCACCCGGCGCCGACCCCGCTCCCCCGGAGCCTGCGAAGGCAGGCTTCCCGCGGTTGTTGCAGCGGTTTCAACCGCCGGATCTCCACACTATGCCCACACACCCGATGACGCGCCTCCTCCGCACCCTGCTCCCAACCCTCCTCACCCCCGCGCTGGTGCTGGCCGCCTGCGCGCCGCCTGCCGGCCCGCGGGCGATCACCGCCGACAGCCCGCCGCTCGCGACCGATGCGGCGGGGGAGGCGTGGGTTGAGAGGACGCTCGCGGGGATGACGCTGCGGCAGCGGGTGGCGCAGCTCGTCTTCCCCTGGATCAGCGGCAAGTCGCCCGCGCAGGAGCCGGAGGAGGCGGCGCGGATGCTGGAGTGGGTCGGGCGCGGGGAGGTGGGCGGGCTGATCGTCTCCATCGGCGCGCCGGCGGAGATGGCGGCGAAGCTGCACGCGGCCCAGCGCGGGGCCCGCGTGCCGCTGCTGATCGTGAGCGACCTGGAGACGGGGCCGGGGATGCGGCTCACCCCCGGCGGTACCTCCATGCCCCCCGCGATGGCGTTCGGCGCGGCGGACGACGAGGCGCTGGCGCGCGAGGCGGGCCGGGTGACCGCGGCGGAGGGGCGCGCGGTGGGCATCCACCTGACCTTTGGGCCGGTGCTGGACGTCAACTCGAATCCCGACAATCCCATCATCAACGTGCGCTCCTTTGGCGAGCGGCCGGACCGGGTGGGGCGGCTCGCGTCGGCGTGGATCGAGGGGGCGCGGGCCGGGGGGCTGCTCACGGTGGGCAAGCACTTTCCGGGGCACGGCGACACGCAGGTGGACTCGCACGTGGGCCTCGCCGCCATCAGCGCCGACTCGGGGCGTCTGGCGCGCGTGGAGCTGGTCCCCTTCCAGGCGGCGGCGGGCGCGGGGATGGACGGAATGCTCGTAGGCCACATCGCCATGCAGGGGATCGAGGGGCCGAACGCCGCCCCCGCCACGCTCTCCCCGCGCATCACGACGGACCTGCTGCGCGGGCAGATGGGCTTCCGCGGCATCGTCTTTACCGATGCGCTGAACATGGGTGCGGTGACGCGCACCTACCCCATCGCCGAAGCGAGCATCCTCGCGCTCCTGGCCGGCGCGGATGCGCTGCTCCAGCCGCCGGGGCACGAGGAGGTGATCGACTCCGTGGTCTCGGCGGTGCAGTCGGGGCGCATCCCGGCGGCGCGGGTGGAGGACGCGGCGCGGCGCATCCTGCGGGCGAAGGCGGCGGCGGGGCTGCACCGCGCGCGCACCGGCGGACCCGTGCCGGGCGCGGGCGTGGGATCGGCGGAGCACGCGGAGGTGGCCCGGCGCGTCGCCGAGCGCTCCATCGTGCTGGTGCGCGACCGCAACGGGGCGGTCCCCATCCGCCGCGGCGCGCGCGTGCTCCACGTCACCTACGCGGGGCGCGCGCGGGCGGGGATGGCGCTGCAGCGGGGGCTGGCGGCCGGCGGGCTGATGGTGGAGCACGTGCTGGTAGGTCCCTCCACCCCGGAGGCGGTGTTCGACTCGTTGCGCACGCGCGCCGCGTCCGCGGACGTGGTGGTGGCGAGCGCGGCCATCGCGCCGGTGCACAACCAGGCACTGGGGCTGGGCGGCGGGTTCGCGGCTTGGGTGGAGGCGCTTTCCGCGTCTGGGCGGCCGGTGGTGGCGGTGTCGCTGGGGAGTCCGTACCTGCTGAGCGGCTTCCCCTCCGTCACCGCCTACCTCCTGGCCTGGGACACGACGGAGGCATCCGAGGGCGCCGCCGCGCGCGCGCTGCTGGGGACGGGCGCCATCCGCGGCCGCCTTCCCGTGTCGCTGCCGCCGCACCACCGCGTGGGCGAGGGGCTCGATCGCGGCCGCTGAGCCGGCGGGTGTGTCAGGACGCGACGGGTAGCGCGTTCTCCGCAACGACGTCCATACAAACCCCCACCCGAAGGCCGATCCCAATGCGCCCGCGAATCCTGCTTGCCCTCGCCCTCATGGTTCCCGCCGTGCTCGCGTGCGAGTCCGACCTCCTGCCGCAGCCGGAGCCGGAGGCTGCGGGTACCTTCGTCCTGGATCTCTCGGATGGGCCGGTCGTGCTCCAGTGGGCCTCGGTGCGCGCGACGCTCCTGGCGGACACCCTCCGCTTCAAGTCGGACGGGAGCCTCGTGCGCTCGGGGCGCACGCACTACGATTACGACACCTTCCGCGACACGACCCTGCACTCGTCAGTTCCCTATCTCCACCGCACGGAAGGCTTTCGCATCGAGCTCGAGTACGTCTGCCCGCCGAACGCGCTTTGCAGCGGGCCCCCGCACCTGTGGGGTGTCATCAGCAGCGAGGCGCTCGTGCTTCACGCGGCCGAAGATCCACGCCCCCAGCTGCGCTATCGCCGCATCTCGGAGGAAGTCGGCCCCTATGCCAGGTAGGCCACGTGCAGCCGCAGGACCCTGATTTCGAGGCGCGCGTGCGGGCGAGCTTCCAGCGCCAGCAGGTGATGGCCACGCTCGGCGCGCGTCTCACCCGGGTCGCGCCCGGCGAGACGGACGTCGAGCTTCCCTTTCGGAGCGACCTCATACAGCAGCACGGCTTCCTCCACGCCGGCATCGTGACGACGATCCTGGACAGCGCCTGCGGATACGCCGCATTCTCGCTGATGCCGGCGGAGGCGGAGGTGCTCAGCATCGAGTTCAAGACGAACCTGCTGGCGCCCGCGCGCGGCGAGCTCCTTGTGGCCCGCGGCCGCGTGGTGCGCGCCGGCCGCACCATCACCGTCTGCCAGGCGGACGGCGTGATGGTCAATGGCGGCCGCGAGGTGCACGTCGCCACCATGACCGCGACGATGATGACCGTCCTCGGCCGCGGCGTGGCGGGCTAGGACGCCACCCATACGCCAGGTGACGAACATGGTGCAGAACGCAGCCGCGACGGCCGAGGAATACGTGCAATCGCTCCCCGATGACCGCCGCGAGGCGGTGGCGGCGGTGCGCGACGTCATCCTGCGCAACCTGCCGGACGGGTACACCGAGACGGCGAGCGGTGGGATGATCACGTACGGCATCCCGCTGGAGCGTTTCCCCAACACGTACAACAAACAGCCGCTGAGCTACGTGGCGCTGGCGTCGCAAAAGAACCACATCGCGCTGTACATGATGGGCGCCTACGGCGATCCCGCGCACGCGAAGTGGATCGAGGAGGGCTTCGCGCGGGCCGGAAAGAAGCTGGACATGGGCAAGTCGTGCATTCGCTTCCGCAAGCTCGACGACCTGCCGCTGGAGGTGATCGGGGAGGCCGTGGCCCGCATGCCTCCCGAGGAGCTCATGGCGCTGCACGATGCCGCCCACCCGCCGAAGCCGAAGAAGCCCCGCTCCACCTGATACGGCAGATGGCCTCACACAGAGCCACAGAGGCAACGGAGGGAAAAGCAGAAGGGGTGCTCTGTGGCCTTTCCGTTCCCCTGCGCGTCTCTGTGTGATGCTTTCCTCTCGTTGTCTCCGCGCTACTCCACGTGCTCGGGGGCACGGATGCGGGCTGCGACGGTGGTGTGGTAGACGGGCTGCTGGCGCTCCATCATCACCTTGACCTTGCCCTCCCTGCGCATGTCGCCGAGGACGCGGCCCAGCTCGCCCTGCAGCGCGCTGGCGTGGCGCTTGGCCACGTCCAGCATCAGCGAGTCCTGGAGCTGCGCCAGCTCGGGCGGCAGACCCGGCCTGGCCGCGGGCGGGGCGAAGCGGATGTGGGAGATGTCCATCGTGGTGCCGTACTCGTGCGTGCTCACCCCGGCCGCCGCGTTGGAGTTGCTCTGGCGAAGGTCTGCCTGCGACTCGTCGGTGCGCAGCACGGAGGTCACGGTCAGGCGGAAGCGCGGGAGGCCCATCTCGTCCATGCGCGCCTGGAACCGGCGCGACGCCTCCAGCAGCATCCCGCGCGCGGAGGGTGTCGAGAGGGGGACGGAGTGGGTGAGGTCGCGAAGCACCCAGTAGCTCGTGGTGTCCTCCAGCTCCACCAGCCGCCCGGAGCGGCGCAGCCGTGCGACCTCCGCCTCCCCAGAGGCGCGCACGCCGCCCGACTGCGCCACGGCGAGCTGCGTGGCGTTCACGTCCTGGCGAAGCGCGGCGCGCTCCTCCCGCGTCAGCCCGCGCACCTTGCGCAGCGCGCGGTCCACCGAGTCCACCCGCGCCACGATGCGCGCGCGCTGCACGGACATGTCGGTCGGCGCCACGACGGCGGCGAGCTCGGCCGGAGCGGCCGCGGGTGCCGCCCTCTCCACGCGTGCCGGCTGGGTCTCGGTGAGCCCCTCGTTCTCCGCCCGCCCGCAGGCGACTCCCGCAGCCACCAGCAGCCCCGCTCCGCTCCAACTCCGGATTGCACGCATCTTTCGCCCCGCTCGCTGTGTGTTTCCGCTTGGGGGTCATGTAGGCTAAAACCGTGCCGTGCAATCACGTAGCCGTCATCGGTCCACCACTTGTTTCCAAAAACAGCGGCTTCACACAGAGACACGGAGGGGTACTGAAAGAACTGCTGAAGGGGTTCTCTGTGGTCTTGTAGTACCCTCTGTGGCCTCTGTGTGATGCTGTTGCCGAGGGCGGGCGCAATTCTGGCGGCAAGAGGGCATCCCGATCCTCCTTCCCGCTCATCCGGAGACACCATGCACCATCCCATCTTGCGGTACGCCCTGGCCGCGACCCTCGCACTGCTCGCCGCGTGTGAGCGCGAGCCCGTCGCAACGCCGATCGCGGCGCCCATCGCGGCACCGGCCCGGGTGATGGCGGCATCGACCATCGGCGTCGTGCGGCTGGAGGCGCACTTCACCGACATGCGCGCCGGGGTGACGCAGGACATGTCGATCCTCAACCACCTGATCCACCTGATCGACAACGCGCCGGCCGGGGCCACGATCCGCACCGCCATCCACAACATCAGCGCGAACGTGGTGCAGGCGGCGCTGCAGCGGGCCAAGGACCGGGGCGTCAGCGTGTACGTGGTGCTCAGCGGCAACCATCATCCCGGTGACCCGGAAGACGACGGCGACACCTCGCCCGAGGACCTGCAGAAGTACCTCGACGGCGGCGCGGGGACTCGCTTCCGCTGGTGCGTCAACGGAGGGACGTACACGGGGCTGGGATGGGACGGGTGCATCGCGCGCGAGGCGAGCGCCATCATGCACTCCAAGCTCGTCCTCATCAGCTCCACAAAGGATGCGACGGGTGCCGCGCGCAGCTACGTGACCTGGTTCGGATCGGCCAACATGACGTACGCCACGGGCTCCAACACCTACAACAACACCGTGACGGTGTACGGCGACCGAACGCTGTACGACAACTTCGTGGGCGAGTACTGGACGAAGCTGTGGAACAAGACCAGCTTCGCCGGCAACGACTACTACGATTCGGGGACGGGGCGCGGCTACTTCGGCGGGTCGGTGGCGAACCTGCAGGTGTACGCGTCGCCCGAGCAGCAGACGGACCTGGTGTACAACCGGCTCACCTACATCGACCCGGACACGAGCTGCGCCATCCGCGTGGCCGAGAACATGTTCAACGACACGCGCAGCAACGTCGCCGAGCTGCTGGTGGCCAAGAAGCGGGCGGGGTGCTGGGTGTCGGTGGCGGTGGGGTCCATCGGATCGCAGTCGCTCTCCATCCTGCGCAACGCCGGCATCGAGGTGCGGCGCATCAACACGCACGACAAGTTCATCCTGGTGAAGGGGAAGTACGCCGGCTCCACCGTCACGCGCCGCATCGTCTTCACCGGCTCGCACAACCTCTCCCACTCCGCCAACTACCTCAACGACGAGCTCTTTGTGAAGCTGGAGGACGATACGATCTACGCCGGCTTCCGCTATTCGTGGGAGCGGATGACGGCGGACGAGGACGTCTACGAATATCCGTGAGGGGTCGGGCGTCGGTGGGGGAAGTCCTGGAGTGCTAAGTGCTAAGTGCTAGTGCTGAACGGCAGCTGAGCCCAGGACTTAGGACTTAGGACTCAGGACTTAGGACTCAGGACTTAGCACTTGTTTTTACTCCCGCACTTTCCAACGCCAGCGTAAACACCGCCCCCTCCCCCGGCGTGCTGCGCACCGTCAGGTCGCCGCCCATGGCGCGGGCGAGGTCGCGGCTGATGGCCAGGCCCAGGCCCGTGCCCTCGTGGCCGCTGGTCAGCGAGCGGCCGAGCTGCACGAACGGCTCAAAGATGGCGGCGTGCTGGTCCGGCTCGATCCCCTCGCCCGTGTCGGTGACGGTGATGACGATGCGCGCGGCCTCCGCGCCACAGGTGACGGTGACGCTGCCGCCGGCGGGGGTGAACTTGACGGCGTTGCCCAGCAGGTTCAGCACGATCTGCTGCGCCTTGGCACGGTCGGCGAGCGCCACCAGCCCATCTTCGCAGGGGGCGCGGAGCAGGACGAGGCCCTTTCTCAACGCCTGCGGCTCCACCATGGGGAGCACGGCATCCACGATGTCGCACGCTTGGACGGGGGCGAGGTCGTACTCCACCTGGCCGGCCTCGATGCGGCTGTAGTTGAGCAGGTCCGTGATGATGCCCAGCAGGTGCTGCTGCGTGCGGCGGATGCGCTCCAGGTACTCGCGCTGCTGCGCCGTCAGCGCGCCCGCCACCCCCATCTCCATCAGCTCCGTGTAGCCCAGCGTGGCGTTGATGGGCGTGCGCAGCTCGTGCGACATCGCGGCCAGGAACTCGCTCCGCGTGCGGCTCGTCGCCTCCGCTTCGGCGATGCGCCGCTGGTCGGCCATCAGGCGCTCCTGGGCCGCGAGGCGCTCCGTGAGGTCGCGCGTCACCTTGGCGAAGCCCACCAGGCTGCCCTCGTCGCCGAACAGCGGCGCGACGAGGACGCTCGCCCAGAAGCGTGTGCCGTCCTTGCGCACGCGCCACCCCTCCTCCTCGAACTTCCCGTCGCGCGCCGCGGTCTCCAGCTCCCACACCGGCTTGCCGCTTCCGCGCTCCTCGGGCGGGTAGAAGATGGAGAAGTGCAGGCCGATGACCTCCTCCGGCGTGTACCCGTTGATGCGCTCGGCGCCCGCGTTCCAGCTCACGATTTGGCCGCGGGGATCCAGCATGAAGATGGCGTAGTCGCGCACGCTCTGCACCAGGAGGCGGAAGCGCTCCTCGCTCTGGCGCAGCAGCTCCTCGGAGCGGCGGCGCTCGGTGAGGTCGCGCGTGACCTTGGCGAACCCCACCAGCGTCCCCGACTCGTCGCGCAGGGCGGTGATGACCACGTTGGCCCAGAAGCGCGTGCCGTCCTTGCGGATGCGCCACCCCTCGTCCTCCACGCTCCCCTCGCGGATCGCCGTCTCCAGCTCCCACTCCGGCTTCCGCGCCTCGATGTCCACGGCCGGATAGAAGGTGGAGAAGTGCCGGCCGATGATCTCGTGCGGCGCGTAGCCCTTGAGCCGCGCGGCGCCCGCGTTCCAGCTGAGGATGTGCCCCCCCGCGTCCAGCGCGAAGATGGCGTAGTCGCGCACGCTGTCCACCAGCAGCCGGTAGAGCCCGGCGCCCTCGGCCACGGCGGCGCCGCCCGCGTAGGCCGCGGCGGCGCTCTCGGCCAGCGAGGGGGCGGCGCCCTGCCAGGCGCCCTCCCTCTGGGGGTCGGACGGATTCATCTTGCGGCCTCCATCGGTCTCAGCGTCGCGGTTCAGCGATCCCCAGGGCGAAACGTCACTGCTCAAACTATTCCACGACGTGCCGGGAGTGCCGTGCGCACGTGAGGCGCCGTTCAGCGCACCTCGGGCCGCACGTGGCGCTCGAACCACTCCACGATCCTCAGCATGTGGTCCACGCGGTGCGCGGGCTCGCCGGAGCGGGTGAGCTCGTGGCCCTCGCGCGGGTAGCGCACGAACTCCACCGGCCGGCCGAGCACGGTGAGGGCGCGGTAGAACGCCTCGGCGCCGGCGATGGTGGTGCGGTAGTCCTGCTCGCCGTGCAGCATCAGGAGCGGGGTGCGCACGTTGGCGACGTGCGTCAGCGGCGACTGCTCGCGGGCGATGTCGGCCTGCTCCCACGGGCGCCCGCCGAACTCGCCCTCGAAGAGGCGGAAGGTGTTGGACGCGCCCCACCAGATGGACAGGTCGTACACGCCGCGCTGCGCCGCCGCCGCCTTGAAGCGCTGCGGCGCCTCCTTGGCGATGATCCACGCCGTCAGGTAGCCGGCGTAGCTCCCGCCGGTGACGGCCTGCTTCGCCGGGTCGGCCAGGCCGCGCGCCAGCACGCTGTCCGCGCCGATCAGGACGTCGCGCGCCGGCGGCGTCCCCCAGTTGCGGTGGATGCTCTGCAGCGTCTCCTCGCCGTAGCCCCCCGATCCGCGCGGGTTGCTGAAGAAGACGGTGTACCCCGCCCCCGCCAGCGACTGGTACTCCAGCCACATGCTCGATTCGCCCGGGCCCCACATGGCGTGCGGGCCGCCGTGCATCTCCACCGCCAGCGGCGGGCGCGAGCCGGGGGTGTAGCCGATGGGCTTCATCACCCATCCCTGGATGCGACGCCCATCGAACGAGCGGTACCACATCTCCTCGTAGTCCGCCACGTACACGCGGGCCAGGAGCGAGTCGTTGAGCGTGGTCAGCCGCCGCTCGCGCGTGCCGTCCAGGGCCGCGGAGTAGACGTCGCTGGGGCGCTGCGGGCTCATCTGCGCCCACGCCACGGTGCGCCCCTCCACGTCGAACGAGGTCACTCCGCGCGGCCCCGACGCCACCCGCCGCGGCGCGATGCGGTCCAGCCGCGTGCGGTAGAGCGGAATGGCGCCCTCCGACTGCACGGTGAAGTACAGCCATCCGCCGGCTCCGAAGTGGAAGGCGCCCACCGAGCGGTCCATCGGCCCGGTGACGCTGCGGCGCCCGCTGCCGTCCGCCCGCATCACCACCAGCTCGTTGTTGACGGCGGTGGGGAAGCGGCCGGCGACGTGCTGGCGGACGTACGCGATGTACTGCCCGTCCGGCGAGTAGCGCGGCGAATTCTCCTCGTACCCCGCCTCCGCGATGCGCCGCGGCGCCCCCCCGCCCGCGGGGATCACCACCAGGTCGGACTCCTCCTCGACGTCCGCGTGGTAGGCGCCGCGCGGCTCGGCGGAGGAGAAGATGATTGAGCTCCCGTCCGGCGACCACGACGGCGCGCTGCTCCCCCACAGGCCGGAGGTCAGGCGCACGGGCTTCGCCTCGGGGCGCGCGTCCACCACGTACACCTGCCGCCAGCGCTCCCCCTCGATCCCGGTCTCGCCCATGAAGTTGAGGCGGGTGACGATGCGCGGGTCGTCGTCGCGGGCGTCCTCGCGCAGCTTGGCGCGGATGGCGGCCAGCGCGGCGGCGCGGTCCTGGTCGATGCGGCGGATGGCGGCGGTGTTCACCTTGCTCGTGTCGCGGCGCGTGCTGTCCAGCTCCATCGGCGTCAGCGCCGAGGTGAAGGCGACGCGGTCCCCCCGTGGCGACCAGACCGGCCCCGTGGCGCCGGTGCGCAGGTCGGTGAGGGGCCACGCCTCGCCCCCCTCGGCCAGCGGAAGGATCCACACCTGCCCCCGCCCCCCGTCGCGCGCGCTGACGAAGGCGAGCCGCCCGCCGTCCGGCGAGAAGACCGGCCCACCGGTGGCGGCGCTATTGGTCCAGGTGAGGCGGCGCGGGGTGCCCGAGCCGTCGGTGCGTGCGATCCACAGGTCGCGGCGGTACTTGTTGGTGGCGGAGTCGGCCTGCGTCACCACGTACACGACGCTCCCCCCGTCCGGCGCCAGCGCCACGTCCGACGCGGTGCGCATGTGGTACAGGTCGAGCGGCACCAGCGGGCGCCGCGCCTGGGCCGTCGCGGCGCTGGTTGCGGCGAGCACGGCCGCGGCGAGTGCTATGGCGGTTCGGAATCGATGCATCGTCGGTCTTGGAGCACGGGGGAGCGTGGGGTGTGTGCGGCACACTACGGCGCGGGCGGAGCGGGGGCAAGGCGGGGGTGCGGTCGCCGGGGCGAGGCACCGGGGGCGGTCGCGGGGGGGGCGCCGGGGGCTGAAGCCCCCGGCTGGAACCACGGGAAGACCGCTGAAGCGGTCTCGCACATCTACGGACCTACGCGGAAACGCAGAAATCGAAGCACCGCACAGACGTAA
>DASVQP010000002.1 GCA_036389135.1 Longimicrobium sp. | reverse complement strand
GTCCTGGGGGTTCTGTCAGGGGTCGCGCCAGCTGGCCTGCTTGGCAGCCGGTGCACCGCTGGTAGGCTCCGGGACCAACGGGGTTGGGGGCCTGGGATGGAGTGCGTGTGCTGCGGCTCCGCGGCGGTGACGGAGCGGCCGGAGCGCACCGCCCAGGGTTATCGTAGGTTCCGTTGCCGGGATTGCGGCAAGACCGCATGTCCGCTGTGTTGAGGCGGTTCGCCCCACCTGTGCCGGGTTGAGCAGGGCTCCCCGGCGTGGCCGGACCCGTGCTCAACGCACGGAGGACGAGCCATGAAGAGGCAAGGGGAAGCATTCGTCGGGATCGACACCGCCAAGGCGCGGAACGCGGTCGCGGTGGCAGAGGGCGAGCGGAACGGCGAGGTTCGCTACCTGGGCGAGTTCGACAATACGCCCGACGCGGTGGCCAAGCTGGTGCGCCGGCTGGCCGAGCGCTACGGGGTGGTGCACTACTGCTACGAAGCCGGCCCGACGGGATACGGGTTGTATCGGCAGATCCGAGCGCTCGGGCAGGACTGCGGTGTCGTCGCGCCCTCGCTGATCCCGCGCCGGCCGGGCGACCGGGTCAAGACCAACCGGCGGGATGCGACCTCGCTGGCGCGGCTGCTGCGGGCCGGCGAGCTGACGACGGTCTGGGTGCCGGACGAGACGCACGAGGCGGTACGGGACCTGGTGCGCACCCGGGCGATGGCGATCGAGGACTACCGCCGCAAGCGCCAGCACGTCTCTTCCTTCCTGCTGCGGCACGGGCGCAGTTACGAGGGCAGCCCGACTTGGAAAGGCCTGCACCTGCGCTGGCTGGACCGGCAAGCCTTCGCCCATCCGGCCCAACGGCTGGCATTCCAGGAACTGCTCAATGCCGTGCGGGCCGCGGTGGAGCGGATCGGGAGGCTGGAAGCCGCCCTGCTCGAGGTGGTGCCGGCATGGACGATGGCGCCCGTGGTCGCGGCGTTCCAGGCCATGCGCGGGGTGGGCTTCCTCACCGCGACGACGCTCGTCGCCGAAGCGGGGGACATACGCCGCTTCGACCATCCGCGGCAGCTGATGGCCTTTCTCGGACTGGTGCCGTCCGAGCGCTCGACGGGGGAAACGAAGCACCAAGGCGCGCTCACCAAGACGGGCAACATCCGCGCGCGCAGGGCCCTGATCGAGGCCGCGTGGACCTACCGCCACTCCGCCGGCATCGGCGACAAGCACCAATCCCGGCAGCGCCACCTTCCGGAGCGGATCCGCGACATCGCTTGGAAGGCGCAGGTACGCCTGTGCGCCCGGTATCGGCGCCTCGCCGCACGGGGCAAGCGCGTCACCGTCGTAGTCGCCGCGATCGCACGCGAGATCGCCGCATTCCTCTGGGCCATTGCGCGCCACATCGATCCCGGCGCGCAGGGAGCGTCGGAGGCGTAGCACCGGCGCGCTGATGCACTGAACGGGCTGGGCAAAGGAGGGAGCGCCAACCGGGACAGCTGCTTTTGTGCAAGGCTGGGGGCGGGGCCACGGTGGGGAACTCCCGACGAACTGCTTGGAGGCCGGCCTCGTGCCGATGCCCGTCGCAAGACAGGGACCAGCCCCGGACGGATGACGGAACGGCGGTATCCAACCCGCGCATCAGAGAAGGTCAACCTGCGTCCAGCGGTCCCGTCCCCTGCCTTGCACGACTACATCGACTATCACCCACGCTGGGCGGGGGATGGAAAACTGCGCCCAAGGCCCTTGAAAGCGGACATCAGAGCAGTTCAACGAGCGCAGCGCCGGCCTGCTGAACCGGGCGCGGTATGCCGCCGACGTCGCCGCGCTCGCAGTGCTGTGGCGGCTGCTCTACCGGCCGACCCTGCGAGATTTGGCCGAGATGTTCCTCCTCCGTGGCATCGCCTTCAGCCAC